>NZ_JANYJC010000028.1 GCF_025361915.1 Chamaesiphon sp. GL140_3_metabinner_50 | reverse complement strand
AGTTGAATTTGAAAATCTCGATCGCGTGCAATTACCATTTCTAACTCCTCGCCCTCATCGGTGATGTAACTGAGTTTGAGTTGGGGTGGTAGCGTCGGCGTACCAGGCACGGGATAAACTTGCACCGAGACGACAACATGGGTATCATCTTGCGGCTTAATTCCGATTAGCATCACAACATTAGTCCGATCTAGTTGGTACTGAAGATCGATTAATTTAGCTCGTTCGCTCGACATATTGCCCCCACGGACTATTGCTAATTCTCCCCTCATCATAATCCGATCGACCAGATCCCAGCCCTGCTCTAAAGCTTGACTGAATTCTTGTTGCAGCCAGTGGGTGAGATTGTGAATTGGGGCGGGGTTGGCTTGCAAGGTGGCGACTTGTAATCTGCGGTGGTAGAGCTGTTCGCGCAGATCGTTATTACTGACGATCGCCGCCCAAGTGTTAAAGTCGAGATCGAGGCGGGGTGAATAGGGGGAAGGGTGGCTGAGACGATCGATCGATGAGTGCGATCGATCGGCATTTAAATTAGGAATTGGCGGTACGGTGGTAATTTCCTGGAGATCGAGCAGTTGCGCCATCCATAAAATATCGAGATCGCCAATCAGAAAATCGCTAGAGATATTATAGTTGCGATCGATTCTGTCAAAAGTCCCCGTTTCGCGCAGAGTCCGATGGGAAGTATAACCCCAAATATTCATCGTCCGCTCGTCTAAATCGATCTGGATGGCTAAATAATAATCGCCCATCCAAGCCGGAATATCCACCCATTCTTGAGGTACGCTAAATTCCTCGCGATCGAGTTTGTCGCTCGGTATTAATATTAACCGCCGATTGCCAATAGTCAGAGCGCAGCCATTAACTACATCCCAGATCGAAGCCATCTGTGGGGCTGAAAATGTGGGCGTACTTTCAATTCCAATTTCAGTCAACCATGCTTGAATTTGGTGCAAACAAATCTGATTGAGTAGAGCATTATGCCGAGCGGTGGTGTTGGAATAAGTGCGCTCTAAAATTGTCGGCACATCGTCGAGCGTCATCCAGATCGTTTGAGATTCGAGTGGCTGAGGTGTAAATATCATCTGGGTTACGGTTGGGTTGAGGGGGTTTGGGTAATGATTTCTGTCAATCGGGCGATCGCGGCACCGTCGGGCTGTAGCTGGATCTGCCAACGGACGCAAACTCGCTCGATGAGCGGTCGCAGCTCTAAGGGATCGATCTGCTGGATCGTTTGGGCGAGTAAATTTGGATAGTATTGCTGACAAAAAGCGACGATCTGGGTAACAATCCGCTGGAGATATTCGGAAGATAGCGATGACGTTCGCGATGAATCGTTTATTTGCTGGTAAATATTCTGGGCTAACGTTGCCAGCACTCGCTCGTTGCGACGCATCACTGTGGTTTGATTGCATTTTAGTTCCCGCCCAGTTTCCGTTTGGGTGAGAGCTAGCCCATACAATAACCATAACAATCGATCGCTGTCGATCGATAATCGCTGAAGCAGTTCGGCGATCGTGTTTTTTAATTGCTTGACTTGCTGTTGATATTCGGCACCGATCGTCTTGTCGAGCGGTGTGTTTTCCGCCTCATCCTGTCGCTCTTTAATAATGTCGATAAGCGGACGGTTATCTGCTGCACTCACGACTCGATCGCTCGATTCTACTCTGAGTCGATCGTAGTTGCGAACTGCTGCTCCAAGTTGGGTAAGATAACTCACAATTTGCGCGTAATCTAAGGTACCAACTTGCCGTTGACGATAGAGGGCGAGGACTTCAGCATAGTGAGCGGCTTGCGGTAGAGTGGTATCGAATCGTCCAGCTTTAACAGCCTTTTCGAGGCAAGAATGTAAGGCAAGATAAATCGGATGAGTAACTGTTGGATAACCCTGCTGCACGATCGCTTTGACGATCTTGGCGGCGGTGGCGCGAACGACTAAACCGAGATCGGTGCGCTTGAAGCCACTCATCCCCTTCTGAGCGCGAATAGTGTCCGTCAGTCGCCGATCGAATTTCTGGCGACACCATTTGTAAAAGGTGGGATACCAGTAGTCAGGAGTAACAGAGCGATCCGGATCGAAGTTACTCAGAAATTTGCGAGGCTGACTGACGATTTCCAGCCCGATTTGATACAGATCGGCGAGATCTGCGGTGTAGTATTGTTGGAGGATCGCATGGGTGGAGCGCAGGCGATTGCCTGGAATGAAGGCAATATGGGCAAGCAGAGCGGTGAGACAGTTGTTGGTGGTGGGGGTAGCGGGAGTAGTGACTAGGTGGTAGGCGATGAGTCCGCGATCGAGGGTATCGAGTTGGTGGATATAGCGTTGAAGTCTAGGATCTTCAATCCAGCGGATCGATGGTGGGTTGCTAGACACCTGAGGTAGGGTAAAGAAGATTCTAGTATCTTGCATTGTATTGAGTGTGGAGGTGTGGCATCTAATTCTGACAACCTGGCAAAAGTTAGGTTAACGCTATTATTTTACTTACCCTGGGTTAACTCTCCGAGATAATGCAGCCCGCATTCATGTTGTATAATATTTTTTTAGATTACGATCGAATTCGAGCGATCGTGAAACCCTTTCCACATCACCAGAAAATCTTAGCTCATGCCGCCCGATGCTCCAGAAGAGAGGCTACAACGATAGCGTAAAGCCAACGAGCCGCACGATAAATTTATCAAACAATTTGTGCCCGTCGTTCTAAAAAATTTGTTTGAGAGCCAGACGAGTGTAACCGTTCAATTATCAGAAGAGCTGGCAATTGATGTTTTGTGTACCGCAATTAAGCGCGACGAGCGAGTCGCAATCGACGATTCATTAGGGTTGCTAGGTCGTTTAGTTGCCATTCATCCGACAATTATTATCGAGCATTATAGTAACTATTTAGATTTAGAAGATATAGATTCCTGTATTTTACGGAGTGCGATCTATTGGGAATTAAATAAGGCTAAAGTCGATAATTCCCGCAAGACAAGAGTAACCAAAGATTCAGTCATGAATCCTCAACCCTTGCACCTAGATCGTCCGTTTACGTGGATTTTTACCGCCAAGTGTAGTGAAAACTCATTGAGAAGATGGAATGCGATTCCCGATCCAGAATTTGGGGCGCACGTATATCGGCTAGCTGCACCTGGCTTATCGATGGGGATAGTCGATCTAGAATCTTTGGCATATAACTCAGACACGATGCTGCTCAAAATGTTAGGTAAAGCCGCAAGTGCCAAGCTAGCCTTTGCCGACATCATCAAGCTAGACCCCAATCTAGAATTGAGAAATGATATCATAGAAGTATCGATTAAGCATTGTGTCTATCTTGAAGAAGCTCAACTAGAATTAACAGAAGAGGATCTAAGTTTTATGACTTATGTAAAAGAAGTTGAAGAAGCCTATCAAAAATGGGTTAAAAAAAATAAGGCAGAAGGCAAACTTGAAGGCAAGCTTGAATTAGTAAGTAAGATGGTACGGGCTAAGTTTGGGAGCGAGATGCTGACACCACAGATAATCGATCGGCTTGGAGGATTAAACGAGCAACAACTCGATGAATTCACCACCAAAATTTTTGAATGGCAAGATGCGATCGAAATGATAAATTGGTTGGAACATCTCTTAGTTTAATCTAGTGTGGCTTGAAGGCGAACTTGGCCACATTAGATACTTAAAGCTGGCCACATTAAAACCTGTGACTCCTATTCTACCGTTAGGTCAGAATGTAAGCAAGTTCGAGAATTGGAATGTGAAAGTGGCCAATCGGAAGAAAATGAAAGCAAGAAATGGACAATCGTAATAAATTACTCAAAGTCTTTCTAGCTCTAGCTTTTATTCACAATATTCGATTTGTCTAATAAGTTGCCACCCAGGTGAGGAGTATGCAAAAAGTTATGAGTTGAATTATCGGTTTGTTTCATCGACACAACTGAATTCGATTCGAGTACGAAATTGGAATTGGCTGGAAGACTACTTCAAGCAACCTTTCCCTTCATTTGAACGACAATCCGATCTCGAAATAATCTCTTTTGTTCGCTCTCAGCCAGAGATAACTTTTACAGAATTACTCCAAAATATTCAAGCGATTAATTCCAATCTGGTAAGTGCCTCACTGGTAGATCGTATTAACTTGGCGATTGCCGCAGAAAAGATGTTCATTAATTTCAATACAGAACCGCTATCAGAGCCAGATCGAGTAAGGATTTTTCCCAATCAGGAATTAGCTACAGCATACGAGGAAAAGTCTCCAGCTCTATCGGTTGTAAGCTTTACTGGTGGTGTTAATCACCTTTCAATAGAGGTAGGTGCTGCTTTATCTTGGGATGGTCAATACTGGGAGATTACTAATTCTAGTCCAGAAAATATTTATCTCAAAAATACTGATGGTAAAATCATTAATCTGTCGAATAAAGAATTTTACAACCTGTTCCTTCAAGGTCATATTTCAGGTTATTAACTAATAATCAAAGATTGGCTAAATATACTGGAAAATATCGCTTCTGCCGTTGGCGTAGCCTCTCCCTGGAGAATCGGGTTAGGACTTTCGCAGGATGTCTATTTTCTGGGTCGGTTTCGACGGGCGAACGATTTGACTCCAGGGGGTTTAGCTAGGGCGGCTGGATTTGGTTGCGCGATAATTTCGCGGTGGGAAAAGTTTCGATTTAATCCGCCACCATCGCCCAGTCAATTGTCGGCTTTAGCTGTGGTTGTGGGTGTTGAGGTGGAAAGATTGATGGGGATGTTGCCACCAGTGGGGATGGGAATGAAGATGGAGCCGATTCGATTGTGTGGGGCTTGTTATGGGGAATCGCCTCATCATCGAATTGAGTGGCAGTTAAAAAGTGTAAATCGATGTCATGAGCATCAATTGAGGTTGCGATCGGAATGTCCGAAGTTTGGTGCGCGGTTTAAGGTTCCGGCTTTGTGGGTGGATGGATGGTGTCAGCGGTTGTCCCGACATAGATGCTTGACTGTAAGGCACTCGATCGCCAAAATGGAGCATCAGCTCATCTCCATAGCTGAAATTAACTCGCCAACAAGTTGCACCAATTAACTTACAGGCTAATTGAGTTAAGGCTTGTAGATCGCGACTATTGACAATACTAGATTGACTTTTAACTGTCATAATTTTCTGTCATTCAAGTGATTCGATTCCCAGAAATTCCTGTAGTTTTACTCTCAACTCTTGATAAAGGAAGTGGAAATCCCAATTTTTACACTCTCGATCTGCTCTTTACTAATTGAGGATTGGTTGTTTGGCAATAGTTTCCAGATTGGCTGACTGTAATAGATCGATCCAATCTTGCTGTAACTGACGATCGTTGGGTTTTTGCGCTCGTTGTCGGGCTAAATTAGTTACGGCATCATACCAAATGCCCTGCTCTACAATAGAATCGCTCGCACTAGGCAAACTCACCCGCTTTATCCAGCCATCTACGTACACTCGATTGGAAGTAGCAGTTCCACAAGCTACTTTAGCTTTTAACGTCCAATGATAGTCTCGGTCTAATTGCAACGCAGCTTTATTGCTAGGGATTGAAACGCCAATAATTCCGACTTGTTGTGGAGTCTGAATGGGAGAACGGTAGATATCTTCACCCTGTCGATTTTGGAGGGAAAATTCTAGCGATGTTGAGGGTGGAGTAGCTGGGACAAAAAACCATAATGTCGGGCGTTCTACGCTAGTCTGTCCCCAAACACTGTGTTCGGGAATTTGAGCTTGGGTATTTTTGTCGAATGGGGCTAAAGCGACTAAATTCAAGTCGCAACTGCTGTTACTCATCGAAGCACTAACTGTGCGATTGCCAGGAAAGCCTCTAGCAGGTGGTGAAGGTGGAGGCGGAACGATTTTCCTTTTCTTGAGCGTTTGAGCCACGATCGGGTCTAGTTGGCTGAGGGCGAACGGGATCGTAATTTCCAAGCTGAGTGCTACGCATAGCACAACCTGCAAGTATTGAAATATTGCTTGATGCGATCGCCGCTGACACATATAGTTTCTTACCTAGAATTCGATCCTAAAAAGCTGGGGTTAACTAATGAGAATTTAGCTGCACGGATTGAGTAAATCTTGACACAACCGCCTGTAATTAACAAGCCGCCTAGCGATGGAACTAGAGGCATCCACCAACCATAACTTGCCAATAACCAGATCGCACCACCATAGCAAATGACTAGTATACTACTAAACAAACCGATCGACAGCCAAGTATTTCGCACTCTCCAGGCTAGCACAGCCCCCGTAGTAGCACAGAATAGTACGATCGCATTATCGACCCAAAATGGCTGTACCCAAAATAATGGACGACCTTCCAAAGCCGCACTAATAAGTTGGCTAGCCACTTGTGCTTGAAAGAAAACACCAGGAATATTGCCATAAGGAGTCTTGGCAATATCTCCATAATTATCATCTGTAGTACCGATTAAAACTAGCTTATCACGCACAGCTTGCTGCAACTTATCTACGGGTAATGTTAGTACTTCTTGCAGCGACATTGCCGGAATTGCCGATCTTAGCGAATTATCGATCGCGCGATAGTTTACGAGGATTTGATAGCCGCGATCGTCAAAATCAAATCCTTGATATCCCCCACTACGTGCGGTCAGATATTTCGGAAAATCTGCGATCGATACTTTACGTAAAAATAAATGTTTGCTATAACTTAGACTAGAAATATGGGAATTCGTAACATTCTTGTTTGCAGTTTTTTGCTGCCACATCGTATCATCGCCAATTCTTAAAGTAATTTGTTGTGGATCGAGGTATAGATATTCATAGGCTAGCATCATGCTGAGTGATAAGTCTGAATTGCAGCTAGCTCCAGGTTTAATTGATTTTGTATCCATTGATAATAGCTGTCGGCGCAAAACACCATCTGAGTCAGCGATCGTGTCACCAAAGCCAAATTTACTCGCTGATGGTGGCGGAGCCTCTAGCGACTTATTCGCCAGTTCTCCACTTTTTGATGCACCTGCTGTTTTACAGACCGCAACCAAGTCGCCGGATTTTAAGCTATTGTGGATTTCTGTATATTTAGGATCGATCGAATGATTTAAAAAATTGTCGATCCCGATAATTCTGGGTGCTAGCGGTCTTAATTTAGTGAGTAAGCGATCGAGCGCGGCATCTGATAGCGAAGAGCCAGAACTAAAACCTTGTTTGCGTTGGGTTTCATTATCTGTTGCGGCAATCTCAATTATTAAAATGTTTGAGTCTTTCTGACGTTCGGTGGGGCGCGATCGCATCGTCAGATCGAAGGCTTGGAGTTCTAATGGTTGCAACATTCCCAAAGAGCGGATTACTGCGATCGCGATCGTGGTAATTAAGCTACTACATAAAACCAGCTTGAGATGATGCCGAGCGGTGTTTTTTGTACCCTGCAACTGGTGCCAATTAGGGGGATAACTCGTACCAGATTGATATATTGTTGGGAGCCAAGTAGCACAGGGAAATTTATCTTCTAATCCTTGAAGTCGCTCGCGCGCTTCACGTACCGACCGATAAAAAGATTTACCTTGAGAATAGAGTTCGAGAAATCCTTTGAGAAAAGTCTGTGCGACGCGATCGGGTACTGGTTCCCGCATCACAATTACTTGAGGAATTTGCAAATCGGAGAGCGATTTTGCCAATCCTAAACCATCACAAGAATTAAAAATAGCAATTTTTAGACCATTGGCGATCGCTTTTTTGAGTCCATAGCGGAGTTCTTCAATACTTAAACTATCGGTCTGATTGAGATAAATTCGACCGGAAGTATTATCGATATCGCTAGAACTATGTCCCGCAAAAAATAAAATATCCCAGTGCCGATCCCATAACCGATCGGTTAATTGCATTCGCTGCGGTTCGACTAGAAACTCTACCTTAGCATTAGGCAGGTTTTCTAATACTTTACGATCCGATCGAGTATCGATCCCTTGACTATTACCGAGAATTGCCAAGATCTGCACATCAGATTTTGGCACTAGCTCGATTAGCTGGATCGGTTCGAGTTGGGGCGAACTTAAAACTACTTCCGTCGCACCATAAGTAGCAAACAAATCGCTAACTTGCCAGGGTAAGCGGTGGAGTTGCAGATCGTCAATTTGCAACAGAAATCTGATGCGATCGCGTTCGCTAATATTTTTGGCTAAATGTTCGCGAATCTGGTGAAATGATTCGGCTTTCAACCATCGATTAAAGGAATCGATCGTGCGCTGGGCAGCATTTTGACAGATTAAGGTCGAATCGATCGATGAAATATTGGTAATCTGGGCGGGATCGGCTTCTAAGCGGTGGTTGGTATCGAGATACCGATAAGTTTGTTGCCACTGTTGATAGTCTTGCAGCAATTCTAATGCAGGTGGCAGATCGCCCTTGCATTCGCTAGGGTTACTCAGCCAGATGCGATCGTCGATCCAGCGTTCTTCAGCAATTTCTAGAGTTACAGAGTATCCTAGTTTGCTGCTACCGTTACCAATTTTAAGTGTTATTAGTTTATTCATCACCACTGCCTAAACTGCTTGCAAGATGCGACTGATAGTAGCTAAATTACAAATCGTTCGGTAATTCGTGCATCACCAAGGACGATATTTACCACAAAGTTTTCGCCGACAGTACCTGAAAACTGCAACTGGATCGTGTCATCTGCCGCTCTCGATGTTGTCTCTAAAGTGATGCGATCTTCATCATCAATAACGCTTAGTTGAAGCTGAGGTGGTAAACTGAGTCGATCGAGTGGATGAACTTGCAAGCGAATATGAGTGCGATCTGTAGTCGGATCTGGTGTTAGCTCGACAACCAAAGCAACTTTAGTCCCCTGTAACTGAATGCCGAGATCGAGCACTTTAGCACGGCGAATTGCATTACTCGGTACCGCCCGAAAGGCAAATTCAGAAGTTGAAAATAGCGATTCAACAGTTTGCCATCCTGCCTCGATCGACCCATTCAACCCTCGAAAGGCAGGATTTGGCGGAAGTAGCGATTCGACAGTTTGCTCAACTCCCTCGATCGTCTCTTGCAGCCAACGATCCAACTTAACTAGTGGCTTTGCCATTAGGCTGT
>NZ_JANYJC010000393.1 GCF_025361915.1 Chamaesiphon sp. GL140_3_metabinner_50 | reverse complement strand
CTTTTGTCATCCCAGTATCTTGAATACGATGCATGGGTAGAAGATACTAGAGCAAAAATAGATGAAGCTCAACTAGAGATCGATAGAGGTGAGGGTATTCCACTCGATACAGCAATGGCTCACAGCGCAGCACTGCCAAATCCAGCAAACACTTCCCAACAGCAATGGCAGCAAGCTATCGATCGGATTCACGATCGATCGCCAATCTCACTCGATCTCCAAAAAGTCCAAATTGCTGACATGCTTGCCAAATTTAACGCGGATGACGATGATGAAGAACAGCAACAAGTCCTAGAAATCATCAACTCCATTCCCAGAACATCGATCTGAGCACCTAATGACTCAAATTGTTTTACTGGACTCCACCCCAGTTGGATTAATTACCAATCCTAAAGCAACTCCTGTAGCAATTGAGTGTCAGCAATGGCTACAGAGCTTACTCGACAGAGGATACCATGTGGTTCTGCCTGAAATCATCGATTATGAAATTCGTCGGGAATTGCTAAGAGTCAATAAAATGAAGAGTATTCGCCGACTCGATGAGCTGAAATCTGCGCTTACATATTTGCCAATTACGACCGAAGTAATGCTCAAAGCTGCCCAAATGTGGGCACAAGTCAGGCAACAAGGCAAACCAACCGCAGATAACAAAGCCTTAGACGGAGATGTGATTTTAGCCGCTCAAGCTATCCTCATCAGTAGTGAAGCATATCGCTCGATTGTTGCTACCAGTAATCCCAAACACCTGTCTTTATTTGTTGACGCAAGAGACTGGCAAGATATCTAGCCAAGCTGGATGAACACTGCTTCTCGCGTAGATTTCAGCCGATCGACAGACCGATCTATTCTCACACAAACATTCGCTACAATGGACAATAGAGCGAGGATCGACCCAATCTAACAATTATGACTTCTCAGCTAGAATCAATAATTCAACAAGCTACTCAACTAGATCGAGATGAAAGAATTGAGTTAATTACTCATTTGGCTAATTCGCTTCATTCTAGTAACGATTCCGACTCAGAGTCAGTTTTGACCAATATTCAACAATCTCAACTCGCTCGATTGAGATCGGAGATCGAGATTGGATTAGAACAGGTAAAAGCGGGTAAAACTGTCGATGGAGAAACAGTTTTTGCCAATCTGCAAGCAAGAGTCGATGGTTACAGAGAGAGGACGTAGTGGGTACTTACTCTTTGACAGAGGCAGCAATTCAAGATTTAGAATCGATTTGCGATGCAATTGCCATCGATAATCCAGATGCCGCTAGCAATTTATTCGATGACATCAGAGAACAGTGTTTGCGCGTCGTTAAATTCCCATTGAGTGGCAAAAAATACGATCGACTCAAACCAAATTTACGTGGATTTATTATCGAGAGTTATATTGTCTTTTATACGAGCGAGGGCGAAAATATTGCGATCGTCAAAGTAGTCAGCGGTTACAGAGATCTAGATGCGATCTTTCGATCGAAGTAGGTCGATATGAACATTTACGACATGAGAATCACCGATCGTCTAGATGGTGGGCACTGCCCACCACATACGTTTGAGCCGATCGAACTCAATCTAATAATCTAACCTAAGACCCAATTTACCAAAGTTCTGACTGGATGACCCGTCGCGCCAGCGTTATTTACGCCATGCTCCTTGTCGCTCCAAACTGGCCCAGCGACATCTAAATGCGCCCAGGGCGTATCTTTAACAAACTGTTTGAGGAATAGAGCCGCCGTAATCGAACCGCCACCACGAGGGCCAGTATTTTTGAGATCGGCGATGGGTGATTTAATGCCGTCGAAGTACTTATCGGCTAGGGGCATTTGCCAGAAGTTTTCACCTGCGAGTTCGGCTGCTGCGAGGATGCCGTCGGCGAGGGACTTATCGGGACTCCATAAGCCGGAAATATCGTCGCCCAATGCGACGATACAAGCACCTGTGAGGGTGGCGAGATCGACGATCGCATCTAAGCCCAATTTATCGGCATAAACTAATGCGTCGGCGAGGGTTAACCGCCCTTCTGCGTCGGTGTTGTTGATTTCGATCGTTTTGCCATTCGATGCCGTCAAGATGTCGCCAGGGTGCATGGCGCGACCGCTAATCATGTTTTCAGTGACTGCACTAATGAAGTGAACTTCGACATCGGGCTTAATTTGACCGATGGCTTTGGCAGCTCCAAACATTGCCGCAGCACCACCCATATCCATTTTCATGGTTTCGATGCCGCTACCCGCACCTTTAATATTTAAACCACCGGAGTCGAAGGTTAAGCCTTTACCGACGATCGCAATTTTGCGGCGGGGCGTACCTGTGGGTGTATAAGTAAGATGGATGAATTTTGGTGGCATTTCGGAAGCTTGCGCCACGCCTAAAAATGCACCCATGCCTAAGGCTTCGCATTCGGCTTGCTCTAAAATTTTGAGTGCGAACCCATAATCTTTAGACATCTGGATTGCTGTTTCTGCCATGCTCATCGGCGTGACGAAATTTGCAGGTGCGGCGACTAGTTCCCGCGCCAAAATTACCCCGTCGGCAATTGCCTGTGCTTTAGCAATCGCCGCATCGTTCCCAGCGGAGTCGAGCAGGTGAATTTCAGCTAGCTTGAGCTGATTTTCGGGTTTGACTTCAGATTTAAAGCGATTATCTTGGTGCAGTGCGAGGAGTAAGCCTTCGCTAATAACTTGAGTTGTTGTCGCACCATCGTTATTCCAGACGGGAAGAGCGATGCCTAAGGTTTTGGCTTTTTCGCGTTTGGCGGCTCTGGCAATTGTCGCGCCAGCTTTGCGAAAAGTGTCTAGTTTGACATCGGCAGCTTTGCCCAAACCGACGAGCATAATTTTCTGAATCGGGGTATTCACGCCGACACGAGTTACCGCGCTGCTAGATTTGGATCCTTTAAATTCAGTCTCAGTTATCAGTGCTTCGATAACGCCTGCCAATTTAGTATTAAGTTCGGCAAGATCGCCACTAAGTTCGACAGCATCTTCATAAAACCCAATCGCCAATAGATCTCCAGTCCATTCTAGACGTGGTGTAGCGATCGCTTTAATATCCATATTTACGTTTTGTAGGGGTAATTTCAATCGTGTGGGGGAGTTTTGCACTGAGAGCTTCCTCATGTTGACTCGACGAGCGAGTCTGACATCACTCTAATTGTAGCAATCCTCGGCAGCATCCCTTTTTGACGATGCCGTGGCAAGTGAGGTTAAATCTAGTAAATCGGGTCACAAATTATCGATGCACGCAGATTGGTATAAGATGATGCATTTTTTTGCAAACTTAGTCAATCTGCTGATGTACATTCGATCGAATCGTCGGTAAAGTAACCTCAAACACGATCGCGTATTACGGATGCCGATCGCATCAACAGGGTGTTAACAATATGGCAATTATTACCGGAACCGAAGGCGCAGACATTTTGCAAGGAACGAGTGTAGATCCACTTGCAGTGCCACCTCCAGGCGGCTCCAGCGATAGTGGTCGAGATACTATTAACGCACTCGGCGGTGACGATCTCATCTTCGCGACGACTGGTGAAGATACCATCAATGGTGGCAATGGTAATGACATTCTAGACTTTAGCAAGACAAATAAAGACATTTTCTTGAATTATAATGGCGGCGGCTATGACAGCGTTAATTTTTCGAGACGATCTGCCCCAAGTCCTTCGGAAGAAGCCGTTTTGGGTAGCGCAATTAGTATTGAAACATTCATTGGTAATCCCAATCGATCTAATACTATTAATGACTTTGGCCCATCTAGAGGTATTACTAGTAATACTAAAGTCGATCTAAATTTAGCAACCGGACAGGGTACCTATTTTGGCTTACCAGGCGATATCCCAGTAACTTATAATTTCCAGAACTTTGATAATATTAACACTCTCAATAGTCAGGGAACATTTATTGGTAACGATCGCGATAACAAGATTACTGCTGGTAATGGTAGTGTAATTATTGGATCGATTGGTAACGATGAATTATCCGGTCGGACGATCGACTATAGCAGTTTGAGTAATGCCGTGAATATTTCGCCTGGATGGTCTACTGTTGGCGGCAGAAGTGGTTCTAGTGCTGATATCAGTGCAATTGGTAACAAGGGTATCGGTACCGATAAAATTGGTGGTAACTACCGCAAGATTATTGGTGCAACTAACAAAGAAAATACCCTGGAAGTTGCCACTCGTAATGAAGCTATTATAGATGTAAATCTAGCTAATAATTCAATGGTCGCGACTGATTTTTTTGGCTTTGCTGGCAATCGAATCGCCTATGAGGTCGTCAACTTTGTCAACTTCAGCGGCGGTAAGCGAAACGATACGATCGTGGGGAGTAATAGCAATGGTAAATTGACTGGTGGCGGCGGTAACGATACCATTACTGGCGGTACTGGTAACGATCGTCTTACAGGTACTAACAGCACCGCTCGTGGCGTTGGCGAAGTCGATACGCTCACTGGTGGCGGTGGGAAAGATAAGTTTATTTTAGGCGATCGTAATGGTGCTTATTATCTGGGTAATGGTAGTAATGATTATGCCAGCATTACCGATTTTAACCTCTTGAATGACTCGATCGATATTGGCAGTCTCAAAGATTATAGTTTAGCTTTTGATGGTGCGAATACGATCGATTTATTCTCTGGTAAGGATGTCAACACTCGCGATTTGATTGCTAAAATTCAACTCGCAGATTTGAATCTTGCTGCCTTGAGTAAGTCTAGTAGTTCCCGCGTCGGAGCGATGTCTGTTAATGCTTCAATTATGGGTGGTGTAGCTACTTCTGCTGTCGATGTTGCCTCTAAAATCGATATCCTTTCTGGTGTTAATTCTACCGCCGATGTCGTAATTTAGCTCACGATTCACGGTCTTGAAAAGGTGCTTCACTTGGGATTCCTCCAAGTGAAGCACCTTTTCACTATTCACTATTCACACTTCTCCTTGCGGAGACGCTAGGCTACGGCTGTCGCTCAGTGCAAGCTATCCACTAAAATACTAATATATATTTCGATCTAAGATGCAATCATGTATAATTGGCATTTTACTTTAACTGGCGATCGAGACTCCCCACCACTATTACTATTGCATGGCTGGATGGGCAGTTGTGAAGATTATTGCGAGGTAATTGAGCTGTTAAAATCGCATTTTTATTGTATCGCGATCGATTTACCCGGACATGGTAAAACGCAGACGCATGATGAAACGGGATATAATTTTATCGATACCGCACGGGGTATTATTCAGTTATTAGACGATCTAAATATAGAGCATTGTGCGATCGCGGGTTATTCTTTTGGCGGGAGATTGACACTATATCTCGCGCTCGAATTTTCAGCTAGGTTCGATCGAGTTATCTTAGAATCGACATCTCCAGGGTTAGCAACTGCATCGGATCGACAAGCTAGAATTGCAAACGATCGACAAATTATCGATCGGTTAATAACTGGGGACTCGATCGAGTTTGTAAATAATTGGTATCGACAACCGCTATTTGTCGGTATCGAAAAACATCCAAACTTTTTAGATTTAATTCATCGTCGGATTGCAACTAATCGACCGATTAACCTAGCTAAATCTTTACAGTATGCTGGTTTGGGAATGCAACCATATTTAGGCGACAGGCTAAAAACTGCAACTCAACCGATATTATTAATTGCTGGCGAACTCGATTTTAAATTTGTAACGATCGGTCAAAATATCGAGCGAGAATGCCCGAATATCGATTTTAAAATAGTCCCTAATTGCAGTCATAATATCCACTTTCAACAGCCACAAACTTGGCTCGATCTATGTTTTAAATCCCAGCCACAATCTTTTTAAAGATAAACTGCAAAAACCAATTACACCTACTGTCATTACGAGTGCTAATAGTGGGAAATCGCGATGAGTTTCGATAGTTAAGGTTTTAGCATTCGGATCGTTGATAAATGCCGAAATTCGACCGAGCTGTGTTTCGATCTGAGCCGTGGCATCTCCATTCCAATGTTTAGTTAACGGAATTTCTTGACGATCTCTAGTAATTAGTCCGATTCGATACTTTCCTCTAGATTGTCGATCGACAATTTCGACTCCTGCCAATTGCTGCTTAGGTACTTCGATACTTCTAATTCTACCTGGATATGGTTCGCCAGTAATGGTACAGATTACCAGTTCTGGGTTAGGCTGACATTTAAGACTGACTGTTTCCCAATAGATAGCTACCATCAGGAGATACCAGAACACTGAAAACGATCCTAGCAAAGCAGTGCCAATTAATTTTCGGTTCCACGATAATCTTGGATTCATCTGGATGTGGTGGGCTGAATTGTATTAACACTCTATCCTTACTCTGCTAATAAATCGCCAGCCGATCGTCTCAATTAACTTATTTTAGCCTTCAGGTGGATAAGGACTCACGATCGACTCGACCGAATCCTGAGTAATCGCATCATCGGCAACCATCGGTACGCCAGTTAATTGGCTCCAGATATAATCGCGTTGATTGATTAATAAGATACTCACTAAAGTCAGACAAACGCCACACCATTGGAGTAAATCGAGACTTTCGCCCAGAAATAAACTCCCGAATAACAGGGCAAATACTGGAGTTAAGAACGTCAAAGAACTCAAACTCGTGAGATTGCCCTGCGCGGCAAAGTAGAAAAATAATCCATACGCGATCGCACTCCCAAATATCGTAGAGTAAGCGATCGATAGCCAATCATAGTTAGTCAATGCCGTCCATTGGTTTGACTCTAAATAAAACGAACCAAATACTAATGGAATCCCGCCGAGAATCATGTGCCAGCCCGTCGCCACGACCGGATCGACATGTTTGGTGACAAATGGCACTAAGATCGTTCCTACCGCCATTGAGAGGGCAGCTAAGAGCATCAGCCATTCACCCCGATTAAATAATTCAGCCAGATCGAATTGACTCGTCAATGGACTAGTCGCAACTTGACTCAACCACTCAATGGGTAGCCCAATGCAACTAATTCCTAGCACCCCCAAAATTAAACCACAGATGCCGATTGCCCCAATTCGTTCTTTAAATAACCAAGCACTGAGCAAAGCCACCGCTAACGGCTGAGAGTCAATCATCACCGAACCCAAACCCGCATTCGTCCGCACCAATCCCGCCGCTAAGAACCCTTGAAATAACGTGCCATCGATCAGGGCAAATAAGCTAATCCACGCCCATGCTTGCCAGCTTTGCGGTTGTTGCCGTTTGGTAATCGTCGTCACGAGTAAGACTAAAATCCCCGCCGGGATCAGTCGCATTACCGCCATGAAAAAAGGCGTGGTGTGAGGCATCACCCCTTTCATCGCTACCATTGCAGTCCCCCAGAGGAAAAAGGGCAAGACCAATAAAATCGGTGTTAAGCTGAGTAAGGATGAGGACTTGTATGACTGCATGAATACTTAAATTGCGGCTCTTAACAAATTGTATATTTTCTTCACAAACTCTGCTAGTTTTCTAGGCGTTAGGTTTTAGGTTTTAGGTTTTAGGTTTTAGGTTTTAGGTTTTAGGTTTTAGGCGTTGGAACTGCGTTCTGTGCTTACTTCTTACTTCTTACTTCTTACTTCTTACTTCTTACTCCTTACTTCTTACTCCTTACTCCTTACTCCCACTTCTCCAACCTCCCACCTCCCATCTCCTAACTATGTTCTGGCCGTTCAACCAAAAAGCTACGAAACAAATCGCCCGAATTGAAATTTCTGGGGCAATCGGCAGTGGTACGCGCAAAGCCGTTTTGAAAGCACTGCGAGAAGTTGAAGAGCGCAAATATCCGGCTTTATTGCTGCGAATCGATAGTCCTGGCGGAACTGTTGGCGATTCTTATGAAATTTATCGGGCACTCCAACGGCTGCAACCTAAAGTCCAAATCGTCGCCAGTTATGGCAATATTTCGGCTTCTGGGGGCGTATATATCGGGATGGGTGCGCCGAACATTATGGCGAATCCCGGCACCCTCACGGGCAGTATTGGGGTAATTCTGCGCGGAAATAATCTAGAGAAGTTACTCGAACGGGTAGGTGTATCGTTTAAGGTAATTAAATCGGGGCCTTATAAAGATATTTTATCGTTCGATCGGCAGTTGACCGCGCCTGAGGAACAAATATTGCAAACGCTCATCGATAGTACTTACGAGCAATTTGTCAATACAGTGGCAGAATCTCGCCGTCTCGATCCGGCGACAGTCAGAACTTTTGCCGACGGACGCATTTTCACGGGCGAACAAGCTGTAGAATTTGGAGTGGTCGATCGCTTGGGTTCGGAAGAAGATGCTAGACTATGGCTGGCAGAATTATCTGGGTTAGATCCAGACAAAGCGAAACTTCAGACGATCGAAGAACGCAAGCCACTGTTGAGTAGAATCTTACAAAGTCAAGTTTCTGGGTTCACAACAGTAGTATCTGCGGCAGATTGGGTACAATTTGAAATGAGTACTAGCGGACAACCATTGTGGTTATATCGTCCCTAGTCAGGATCGATATTTAACATTTTGGGGAGGATGACAGCGTGGAGTGGCAGATGAGAGCGATTCGAGGAGCGACGACAGCGAGTGAAAATACGGAGGCATCGATCGCAATTGCTGTCACCGAACTCTTGCAAGAATTAGAATATCGCAATCGGATCGATCCCGATCGCATTATTAGTGTCATTTTTACCGCGACTAGAGATTTAGATGCGGTTTTTCCCGCCGCTATCGCTCGTCGCATCTATCCCAATTGGCGAGATGTCGCCCTAATGGACGTTCAACAAATGCACGTCGAAGATAGTCTCGCCCGCTGCATTCGGTTTCTAATTCACGCCCATCTCCCCGCTGATGCTAAAGTTTACCACCCTTATCTACGCGGCGCGAGTAATTTACGCCCCGATCGGAGTTTGGTGAGCTAGGGGGGAGGGGGGAGATGGGAGAAGGGAGATGGGAGATGGGAGTAAGAAGTAAGAAGTAGGAAGTGTGGGAAGTTAAAAATCAAAGAACGCAGTTCAAAAGCCTATTCCCTAATTCCCTATTCCCTATCCCCTAATTCCCTATTCTCTATCCCCTATCCCCTAATTTGCGATTCGCACGTAATTGCCCGCACGCTGCTGTTGCGCCTAAGCCTTTGGAATAACGCACGCTGACGGCGATGTGTTGATGTTCTAGCACATCTACAAACGCCTTAATATCTCTGGGTGTAGGACGCTCGAAATCGGCATCGTCGATCGGATTGTAGGGAATTAAGTTAACATGGCTTTGAAAGCCACGCAGTTGGCTGGCTAATTCTGCTGCTAGCTTGGGGTTGTCGTTTACGCCTGCAAGGAGAATATATTCGACACTCAGCCGTCTCCCAGTGATTTTGACATAATCTCGACACTCAGCTAGCAATTCTTCAATTGGGTAATGTTCGGCGGTGGGGACTAATTTGGTGCGGAGTCGTTGAGTGGGTGCATGGAGACTCACAGCCAAGGTAACCTGAAGCTCATGCTCGGCGAGTTCGTAAATTTTACCAGGAATTCCCACTGTGGAGATGGTAATCGATCGCTGCGAAATTCCGATATCTTGATTGAGACAAGTCACCGCTTTAACGACATTAGCTAAATTAGCCAAAGGTTCGCCCATGCCCATAAATACTACATGGCTGACGCGTTCTTGAAAATCTTCTTGGACTGTCAAAACTTGATCGATAATTTCATGCGGGTGGAGATGGCGCGTAAATCCGCCCATCCCCGTCGCGCAGAAGGTACAAGCCATCGCACAACCAACTTGAGAAGAAACGCACACCGTCAGCCGTTTTGCCGTCGGAATGCCCACAGCTTCGACAATTTGCCCATCGTGGAGTTTGAGTAAGTATTTGATCGTACCATCGCTAGCGACCGCACGGTGATGGATCGTCGATCGACCGATCGGGGTGTCCTTGACAGTTTCGCGCCACTGCTTAGAAAATACGGTGATGTCCGCCAGCGATTTAGCGCCCTGCTGATAGATCCACTGATATAATTGTTTGCCCCGGTAGGCTGGCTGTCCTTGCGTTTGTACCCACGTAGTCAGTTCTGCTAAACTCAAGCCGAGTAGCGGGGTAGCTGTGCTTTGAGTGTTCGGTTCTAAAGTAATGACAGACATGTTGTGGAAGAGTTATGGTATCGATAAGGAAGCGAACTGGGGAATACTATGACAGAGGAACGCGCATCTGCAATCTGGTGAGATCTTAGTCAGCCAACCAT
>NZ_JANYJC010000392.1 GCF_025361915.1 Chamaesiphon sp. GL140_3_metabinner_50 | reverse complement strand
CAATTACCGCGATCGTGAATATTAACATGATTCATATTGCGACAAAATCGGCTTACTTGGGGCTATTTGCAGGCGCAAACCGCGTTCTGTCTACAGGTGGTATCTTGTATTTATATGGCCCATTCAAGCAAGGTGGAATTCATAAAGCTCTGAGTAATGAGGCTTTCGATGAGAGTCTTAGGAGCCAGAATCCAGCATGGGGCATTCGAGATTTAGAAGAAATCGTCGCTGTCGCTCACAGCCACCAGTTAGAGCTGCAAAAAGTTTACCCAATGCCCGCTAATAATCTTTCAGTTGTCTTTAGAATGGTTGGATAATATCTGACTTAGGCGGAGATCTTTACCCCACCCCAACCCTCCCCTTAGAAAGGGGAGGGAGCCGGAAAGATCTGCTGGTAATGGCGTTGGCATGAAAAATCCCTTCCTTGGAGGGGCGAATCAGCCGCAAGGCTGCATTCGGGGTGGGTAGATCTCCGCAACATCTCCAGAAATTTAATCCCCCCTCTCAAATGGCTAATACCGACTTTCTCGCACATCTCAACCCCTCGCAACGGCGTTCTGTCGAGCATTATTGCGGAGCCTTATTGGTAGTCGCTGGTGCTGGTAGTGGCAAAACTCGCGCCCTAACTTATCGCATTGCCAATTTAATTCGCACTCATCACGTCGATCCCGCTCACATTTTAGCAGTTACCTTTACTAATAAAGCTGCTAAAGAAATGCGATCGCGAATCGAATTACTATTCGCCCAGCAACAAGCCGATCTTAAATTCGGTAAGGCTTGGGGAGCTTTAGATGAGTATCAACAAACTCAATTGCGATCGCATGTCTACAAGACAATTATTAAAGATCTCTGGGTTGGTACCTTCCACGGTTTATTTAGTAAGGTATTACGATTTGATATTGAGAAGTACCAGGATGATAAGGGGAGGAAATGGAACAAAAACTTTTCGATTTTTGATGATGGTGACTGTCAAGGCTTGGTCAAGCAAATAGTTGTCAAACAGTTAGACTTAGATGACAAAAAGTTCGATCCGCGTTCTGTCCGCTATGCGATTAGTACTGCTAAAAATAAGGGCTTATCGCCGGATGAATATAGCAGAGAACAAAATGACTATAAAGGGCGAGTGATAGCTGATGTTTACAAGCATTATCAAGATGCTCTATGTGCGAATAATGCTCTCGACTTCGACGATTTATTATTAGTCCCCGTTCAACTATTTCGCCAGAATGCTCAAATATTAGATTATTGGCACCGGAAATTCAGACATATTTTAGTCGATGAGTATCAGGATACCAATCGGACACAGTACGATCTGATTCAACTCTTAGTAACTAATAATGTCGATAGCAAAACTTTCGATGCCTGGGAACATCGATCGATCTTTGTGGTTGGCGATGCCGATCAATCGATTTATTCATTTAGAGCCGCAGATTTCACGATTCTGATGAATTTTCAAGATGACTTTGGCGATAGTATGCCAGACGATCGGACTGAAACAATGGTGAAGCTAGAGGAGAATTATCGATCGCGTGAAAATATCTTAGCGGCTGCCAATCATCTCATTCAAAAAAATACTCAACGGATCGATAAGGTTCTAATTGCGACGCGCGGTGAAGGCGAACCCATATTTTTATATACCGCCGATAATGAGATTGATGAGGCTGAGTTTGTCGTCAGTCAAATTCGGCGATTATTGCGCGAAAATCCCGAACTTAATTACGGTAACTTTGCGGCGTTATATCGTACCAATGCTCAATCGCGACCGATTGAAGATGCATTTGTCCGATCGCAAATTCCCTATACCATTGTCGGCGGTTTGAAATTCTACGATCGCCGTGAAGTTAAAGATATTGTGGCATATTTACGGGCGATCGCCAACCCTAGCGATACCGTTAGTTTGCTCCGCGTCATCAATACACCCCGGCGCGGAGTCGGACAAACTACGATCGATAATCTTCAGAATGCCGCTCATCAATTAGGCGTACCGTTATGGGAAATCTTAAATGATGATACATCAGTCAAAACAGTCGCCGGACGATCTTCAAAAGGAGTGCTAACTTTTGCCGAGATTATTAATAAGTGGCGGAGTGAAGCCCAAACTCGTCCCGTTGTCGATATCGTCACTGGCATTATTGAAGATACTGGCTACGTCAGTGAGCTGCAAAATCAAGGTACGGATGAAGCTCTAGAACGCGTTCAAAACATCCAAGAATTAGTCAATGCCACACTCCAATTTCAAGAAGAAAATGAGACACCAAGCCTCGAAGCCTATCTATCTAGTGCCGCTCTCAGCTCCGATTTAGACAATCTTCAAGAAGGTAAAGAAGCCGTCTCACTAATGACATTACATGCCTCCAAGGGGCTAGAGTTTCCGATCGTCTTTTTAGTCGGATTAGAAGCTGGATTGTTCCCCAGTTATCGATCGCTCAACGATCCGATGGCTGTCGAAGAAGAACGCAGGTTATGTTATGTGGGTATCACTCGCGCTCAAGAAATGTTATATCTTTCCCACGCTCGCGAACGCCGCTTATATGGCTCCAGAGAACCCGCGATTCGATCGCAATTTATTGGCGAATTACCCCCCGAATTAATTAATAGTAATCTGCGTACCAAAGTTAAAGGTCAAACTGCCACGAGAACCGCTCCAAAAGACCCTAAAACCATCGGTACTGTAGCCAACCAAACAACAGCATGGCACGTTGGCGATCGGGTCATTCATCGCAGTTTTGGAGTAGGTCAAATCTCTCACGTTTTTGGTACTGGCACCAAACAATCTGTCGCCATTAAATTTCCTAACGTCGGTCAAAAAATTGTCGATCCGAAAACTGCTGGACTGCAAAAAATTGAATAGACCTCTTGCGAAAGTAAAAATGGCATCATTTTTAATATTGTTTTCGTCCAGTTCCCCTAAAGCCCAAAGCCTGACTTTCGCAGAAAGTCAAATCTAACTATTGACAACCAGCGAAAGTCATGCGATTATATTAGATGTGGTTAAGAACACCAATGCGGGTGTAGCTCAGTGGTAGAGCGCAACCTTGCCAAGGTTGATGTCGCGCGTTCGAATCGCGTCTCCCGCTTAAATCTGTAAAATCTGTCTAAATAGGCTAGATTGAATAAGAGTCCTTCCAATTACGGGGGGACTTTTTACATGACATCTAAAAATTAACTAATATAGCTCAAAGGTACCAGCCTTAATTTTGGCACCTACTCAACGTCAGTTCGGGATAAGGATTCCCGCTCAATGACTCCTAGCTCCGTTCAAACACCGCCCTGAACTAGAAGTGTCTCGTTCCGAGAGGCTGTGCCTACGGCAGGCTACGCCAACGCCAACGGGCTAATAGCCAAAGTTCGTTGAAACGAACTAATTAATCTAATAGTTCTCTGAAGAGAACTTGAGCTATTAGCCCCTGCTTGGTGCATTTTCATGGACGGGGAACCCGTCCGAAAATGCATCCGCAAATTCATTTGAGGGCGGTGTCTAAGCGAAGCAAACTGACTTTTCTTATCCCGAACTGTACTCCTATCTCCCCACTCATATACTTTGTGGCACCCAATCAACACGAAAAAATTTATTTAAACCAAGAATATCCTTGTCCGTGCCATCTTAACGGTAAACTGCGCCCAATCGTGTTAACCGAGGCATTTGGCTGCGATCGATGCCATCGGATATATGTATTGCAAGCAGACGGCTTGGCGATCGAGGAATTAGCATCGATTTATCCGTACAAGCGGCGTTATTATTGGAATGGCAAACGATTTCAAACGCTCAGATCCTTGCCTACAGGCAATTTTGGGACAGTTATCGGTTCGCGAACTGCTAGGATGTTCTGGATCCAATGTTTGAGTCCGATCGGATTGCTACTGATTATTTTTCAACTATATTATCGTACGATCTTCACTAGTCCGATCCTTAATCTTGTAATATCAATAACGATAGCTATTATTGTACTTATCGTGGTTACGCTCTGGTTATTCGATCGAGGTTAAACACCTATTTATATGGAACACGCGAATGCCAACCCCAGCCTAGCTAGCGTGCTAGCTCAATCGATTCAAGCTGGACGACACCTCGCGCTGACAAATAGCAAGCAGCGAGAACAAGCGATCGGATCGATGGCGACAGCTTTGCGAGGGTCTTTTCACGATATTCTCGAAGCCAATACCCTCGATTTAGAAGCGAGTCGAGAATTAGGCATCTCCGATCTACTGCTAGAGTGGTTGAAACTTACCCCCGAACGTCTTCAGCGGTATATAGATTTACTGCATCGTTTGGGCGAACTGTCATCGACGTATGGCGCGACAGATATCGGTTCGCAGGGCGGAGATCGGCATAGTTACCGTCGAGTCAGACCTTTAGGCACGATCGCTTTTATTTACGAAGCATTGCCAGAATTAGGGGCAATCGCCGCTGGAATGGGCATTAAAACGGGAAACAGTATCGTACTCAGGGGCGGAATTGAGACTCAACATACTAACCTCGCGATCGCCAATACCCTCAGATCTGGGCTAGAACGGGTCGATTTACCTCCAGATGCAGTCCAGATCGTCGATTCGAGTCCGAGCCTGTTATACGAGCTGCTAACGCGAACTCAGCAGGTTAATCTAGCTATTTGCTATGGTCGTCCGAGTTTGATCCATCAAGTCACCCAACAGGCAACAGTCGCGATTTTACCTGCGGCGATCGGTAATTGCTACTTATATTGGGGTGCTAATGGCAATTTAGAGATCGTCCGTCAGGCGATTTGCGATAGTCATGTGGGCGAACCCGATGCTGTGAATGCGATCGAAAAGGTGTTGATTCATCGAGATCGCTCCTCAACATCGCTGACGACACTCTGGAAAAGCTTGAAGGAGAAAGGCTTTGTACTCCACGGCGATCGGGAGTTGGTATCGAATTATGGCGAACATTTGCAATTAGCCCAAGATCGGGAATGGTATCAGCCGTATCTCCGCAAAATTGTCGCTTTTAAATTGGTTGATAACGTCGATGCGGCAATTGCGACAATCGATCGCTACAGTAGCGGACATGCCGATTGTATCGTTACCGATTCGTATCTGGAAACCCAGCAATTTGTCGCTGGGATTAATAGTGCTTGCGTTTATGTAAATGCTTCACCCCGGTTTTATCGCCATCAACAAGGCTGCGATCGCATTTGGTTGGGAATGTCTAATTATCCTGGTTCCCAACGTGGTGCGATCGGTTTAGCAGCATTGATGGCAAATCAACAAGTAACAATGGGTTAATTGCCTGGGCTTGTGACTTAGCGACGGGGGCGGGGTGAGGGTACGCTGTCGCCGTCGCCATTCGCTCTGCGATTGGGATTCGCACGGACTGGCTTGGCTACGGGCGGACGATTTTCGACTGGCGTGGATGTATTGCCAGATGATTCGCCATCATCTGAGTCTCGATGTCTAGAGCTAGAATTGTTGCTGCCATAGACATCTAAATGTACCGATTGACCTACAGCGGTGGCGGCGGTTTGGAGGATCGTCCTTATGGCCTGAACGTTTCGGCCACCTCGACCAAAAGCATTACCTTGGTCGGCAGTAGCAATCGCCACCCGAATCCAGACGCGGCGATTCTCGATCGTGTACTCACAATCGACACCGATTGCGTCTGCTGCGCTTACAAACGGTTGGAATAGGAATTTTACCAGTTGCCCGTAGTCGGGCAAGTTGGTTTGAGGGGTCGAAACTGTCACGTTGCTTTTCTACCTGCTGGCTCGATTACATTCGCTTTTTCTAGGATCCGGCGGACGGTTTCGGTGGGCTGGGCACCTTGGCTGATTCTTCTGAGAATTGCGTCGTTATCGAGACGTACTTCATCAGTTCTGGGGTTGTAGAAGCCTAATTCTTCTAAGGGCAGACCGTCGCGTCTGGAGGTACTTTGCATCGCGACCAGACGGTAGCTAGCTTCCCGCTTTTTACCAAATCTTTTGAGCCGTATTTTAATCATTTTGAAGCAGTTTAGCTGGTAATATTGGTGAGTTAGATTATTTACCCACAGCCTTTCAATTATAGCACAGGCATTGATAGTTCTCGATTTTGTTTTTTTGAGCGGGGAGATGGGAGCGGGGAGATGGGAGATGGGAGATGGGAGTAAGGAGTAAGGAGTAAGGAGTAAGGAGTAAGGAGTAAGGAGTAAGGAGTAAGGAGTAAGGAGTAAGGAGTAAGGAGTAAGGAGTAAGGAGAGTAGCTGAATGAAAGTAATTGGGTTGATGAGTGGGACATCGGTGGATGGGATCGATGCGGCTTTGGTGGAGATTGGGGGGACGACGCTCGATTTACGAGTGGAGTTATTAGCTGGGGCGACTTATCCTTATCCTGCCGAACTGCGATCGCAGATTTTGGCTGTCTGTGGTGGGGCAAAGTTATCGATGCTAGAGTTGGCAGAATTAGATGATGCGATCGCGGGTTGTTTTGCTAAAGCGGCGATGGCTATTCAAGCCGACTTACCTGCGGCGACATTAATTGGTTCGCACGGTCAAACTGTGTTCCATCGTCCTACTACGCCTGGGGCAATGGGTTATAGCCTCCAAATCGGTCGGGGCGAACTAATTGCGGCACTCGCTCAAATTACCACGATCGATAATTTTCGGGCTGCCGATATCGCTGCTGGCGGACAAGGTGCGCCGCTCGTGCCCAAACCCGATGCCTATATGCTCAGTCATCCCCGCGAACATCGGTGCATTCAGAACATCGGCGGGATTGGGAATGTAGCGTATCTGCCGCCAAACAGCCAACCCGACTGGGAACGGCAGATTTGTGGCTGGGATACCGGGCCGGGGAATAGCTTGCTCGATCTGGCTGTCGCCCACCTCAGCGATGGTAAATTGACCTTCGATCGCGATGGTGCCTGGGCAGCCACTGGTAGCGTCTGTGTGCGGCTGGTTGCTAAATGGTTAGCGCAAGACTATTTTCGAGCTGCACCCCCTAAATCGACGGGCAGAGAGCTGTTTGGAGCGGAATATCTTCATGCTTGTATGGCAGATGCAACTGCCGATCGACTTAGCGATGCAGATCTATTAGCTACACTCACCGATTTTACGGCTAGTAGTATCGCTGATAGCTACCATCGTTTTTTACCACGATTGCCCGATCGCATATTACTCTGTGGCGGTGGTAGTCGTAATCTTTATTTACATCGACGACTGCAACATCATTTACCCAAAATCGAGATCGCGACTACCGATGATGCGGGTATAAATGGCGACTACAAAGAAGCTATTGCCTTTGCGGTGTTGGCATATTGGCGAGAGCGAGAAATTCCGGGCAATTTACCTACGGCTACTGGGGCAAAACAAGCGGTACTATTAGGTGATGTCCATCATTTACAATGATTTGGGTATATTGAAAATAAGCGCATCGATCGCGTCCTCAAATTTACACCCAAAATAGAGAACGATCGGTCTGCATCGATCGATCTACAGCACGTTCGCTCTGAGGCAGATTTACCAGTATCACCCGATCGCTTTCGTATTGATGTTCAATTTTTACTTTCAAACTCGGATTATTAATCAGGCGTTCGCGATCTCATTATCGAGCGGCATGGAGGCATCGATCGCGTGAGAGATGAATATTATGGTCGTTTACTCGTTCAACGCTATCAGCTCTTAGAGATAGCAGGCAAAGGTTCGATGGGGCAAGTGTATCAAGCCAAAGATACCCTCCTCGGCGGCGTAATTGTTGCTGTCAAATTTCTGTCGCGATCGAAAATGAACCAGCGAGTGCGAGACAGGTTTATGCGCGAAGCGACAATTAGCGCGCTGTTGGGGGAAAAGAGCATCCACATCGTGAAGGTGCGCGACTACGGTGTCGATGATGAGGAGATGCCTTTTTATGTAATGGAATACCTCAAGGGCGACAGTCTCAAGGATGCGATGCAAAACAAACCCGTGCCGCTACCGAGATTTTTTAGTTTCATGCGTCAGATTTGTTTGGGGTTGCAGTGCGCTCATGATGGGATTGAGGTCGATGGTAATGTCACTCAAGTCGTACACCGCGATATTAAGCCCAGCAACATTATTATTACTAAAGATGCCACATTGGGCGAGCTGGTCAAAATTCTCGATTTTGGGATTGCTTTACTCAAATCAGATGATTCGCCGACAGGATTTATGGGCACGCCTGCTTACTGTTCGCCCGAACAGATGGATGGCAAAACGCTAGATAATCGGGCTGATATTTACAGCTTGGGCATTATGATGTTCCAAATGCTCACAGGCGAATTACCGCTCAAGCCTAAAGCTAGTTCTTTTGAGGGTTGGTTTCAGTCTCACCACTATCAAAAACCCAAATCGTTTAGCGAAGTTAGAGCCAAACTAACTTTGCCACAAGCACTAATTGATGTCGTCAATCAGTGTATGGCAAAAACGCCCGAACAGCGACCCAATTGTGTCAACGACGTGCTCAAAATTCTCGAACAGATCGAACAAGCACCAGCTCGTTCGGCAGAGCTAGTCATCTCGCAAGAGCTAGAACGAAAAACGCCCCTCACTGCCGATGAAATCTGCCGTCAAAGTATTTGGCCGAAAGATAAACCCCGCGCGGAAATCGTCTTTCCGCAGCTCATTCCGTATCAAGATCTGGAATTGGCAACGATGTGGATTATGCTCTCACCCAGCGATATTGAAAAATATAAACATAATAAACCGCATTCACAATTTCTGTTTGTCGGTGCGCCCCATCCGATGCTGCTGTGGCTGACAACGCTCTACCAGAACGAGCAACAACACCGAATGCTACCCTGTTATTTGGATCTCAAAAAACCAATTGGCGAAAAGATTCTGCAAGTTCTCACCCAGACAGGGGTTTATCGATTGGTACTATTTTCGCTTGAAGGTGACGAACATTGTGTTTGTACGATCGAAGGTAAAGTGCCATTGCGTAAGATTCAACTACTCAAGGAATGGTCGTTAGAAAGTAAAAATAGCCCCGCTACCCACGGTCAAATTAAAGAAAGCAAACGATCGCTCAAAGAAGAATTAGAAGCTCTCAAGCCCAAATTAGTCGCCAGCCTTCAGCGACAAATTTCTAAGAAAACATTAAATTAGCGTGGGTTAGGATTAAGGATATTTGCTCCGCTCTAGCACCGCCTCCGATTGAAATCGGGGCTGGTAAAGATTCTAGGGTACCTGTTTCAGCACTACTAGTAATTAAATACACCTGTTGACGATCGAGCATTGATGACAATTTTTAGTTATTCGGTAACGCAGCAAAATTAGGCAACACTACCGCGCTTTCTGGTTTCTTTGTAAGATGTCGCGACATTTTTGATACCAGTTTTAATCAGTTCTCGCTCTAGCAGTGCGAAAAAGGTCGATCGATCTGCACCCCTGACGACGGCTTGATTATGAGCCTCTGCTAACGCCACTGGGTAGCCATAACCCTTATTTACTTGGGCGACGATTAGACTCAATGCCATACTCGATAACGCTTCATCCTGAGCTACCCAGGCGGGTACTTCCACCCGTGCGATTTCGGTACCAACATGCAGATAGCAAAAATAGATCTTGTGGCGATCGTCATACCAGTCTAAAATTTTAGCAGTACTCTGCCACCAACAACTGCGTTGTCCGGGGGCTAAATGCGTATTCCATAAGGTGGTATCTCGCACTCCTTCAAACTGCTGACAGGGTAAGCGAGTAGCATCGGCACAATGGTTCGGACAATCTGGCACATCGTGGGGACAAGTTAACAGCCGCAGCAGATTGAGATTATCGATACTCCGCGAAGAACTCAAATAACCAACGATCGGAATTCCGGCAACTCGTAACTCTTCCCAAGCCGCTAAAATCGGATTGAGAATCTGTTCGCGAGCATCGGTGGGTAATTGCTCCAAAAACCAATAGACTAGCGAACCATCGACCATCGCTAGGGTGGGTACGCGCGGCTGTGGCGGGGTCGCAACTGGGTCTACCTTATCATCAAACCCAAATGGTGGATTCACCCAGTTACAGCCCAATTCGGCGAGGACTGTCGCTTCGGATACTGCCCGCCGATAGCCCAACCATTCCTCGGTACTAATTCCCCACTGGCGGGAGATATATAAATCGGCTTGCTGGTAAAAAACTTCAGGAATACTGTCGAGGAGCGGGTGTAAATTCTGCCCGTAATGAATCATCACCCTACCGACATTAATCAGGTAGCAGTAGGCAATTTCATGATGACTGGGGGCAATTTGAGAACCATCTGTCGCTAGTACTGTTTGTTGTGCTGGCGGTGCGGCAATATCGATTCGGGTGTCGAGGGGTTCGACTGGAATTGAGGTATTGAAAAATAGCCGATTGCCCCACTGCTGATGGATTTGGGCTAGCTCTGCCTGTCGGGAAATCGCTTGCTCGAATGAAGCTGTTGCTAGCTGTAAGCGATGCTGGTTGGCGGTATTTTCTCTGACTAAATGTTGACCGATGCCGGGTAATTGTTTAGCAACTTTGTTAATATCTAGCATCTGCTCCGTTTTCGATCCTTAAACAGCTTAGTGGCTGGCGATCGCCTATCTGCGATAGAGAATAACTTAGCATATAAGCAACTTCTCGATCGACCTTCAGCAATTACCAGCCACTATTATCGATAAACTCAGCCAACTAGATGTTTGAGTCAGTCAAAGATATCTTTAGCAAGTACTACCAACCTTTTTCGGATTGAGCTAAGACATAGGTAGCAACATCTTCGATTTGAGCGGCACTGAGTCTACCACCAAAAGCAGGCATGGCATTTTTACCCTTAGTTACTTGAGTGGTAATTGCCGCTACCGTGTTCATCCCGTACGTCGCGAGAGCTTCTTTTTTAAGATTCTTGTTTGCCATGATGACATTGTTGCCACCAGCATGACAAGCCGCACAGTTGGCACTAAAAATTTTAGCACCGCTAGCTACCTCAGCAGCAAACGCAGGACTACTAAATGTAACTGTGAATAAGGCGATCGCTACTGCGAACATCGAAATCAGCTTTTTCAAAACGGTCTTCCTCTTATCTAAAATTAAGAAACATAAACTTACAACCATCTATTGTATCCAATCTGGATGGATTACGATCGGTAAAAGTACCGATCTGGATGGAAATTTTCACAATTTCGGGTGTAAATGAGTGGATGGCTACATACTTCGATTGTCATATGTACCGAAGTATGCATCGACGATCTACAGCAAAGATTTACCCCAGTTGAGATCGCCACTTCCAACAGCAATACCTATACCAGTCACCTATCTGACTGTTTTACCGCCACCCCATTGCTCGCCCATAATTTTGGGCTGCATCAAGATATGTCCGGCAATAGCATACATGTCATTCTCAGAGAGATTCTTCATTTCGGTGAAGATATCGGCACTATCCATACTAGGGTGTAACTCAGCAATTGGAGTTTCGCCATCGTAGGTAGTGGGATGATGCATGTAATCGACCAATGCCACGATATTGTCGCGTGCGGGTGTCGCACCAGACAAATCGACAGGACTCAAACCCACATTAAAGTCAGTTTTGGTAACACCACCAGCATGACATTGAGCGCAAGTCGATGCAAATAGTTGTCTACCTTTATTGACTTGTTTGAGGTTGAGGGTGGCAGTTTCACCCTGGGCATTCAATTGGACTGTGCGCGTTGCCGCATCGAGTTCGATGGCGTTAGCACTGGTAACTAAGGTTTGGAATGCAAACAATATGGTTGCCACAGCCAGCAACAGGAATCGCTTGAACATGGTTCTCCCTCAAAAAAGATAACTTAGATTAAATGATAATTACACAATACAGCTAAACTCAAGACTCAAGCCACAGCTATCTTATATTACCTATATCATCTCATTATCTTGGTCGAGAGTCGCTCATTTTTCCTCATAAAGTAAAGAAAAATTTACAAAGAGATGGGAGATGGGAGATGGGAGTTCGGAGATGGGGGATGGGAGTTCGGAGGTTCGCGTCGCGAACAACGATCTAAATCCATCCGCTAAATTACGATCGTCACTTCTGTTCGCTCTTACTCTCCCATCTCCGAACTCCCATCTCCTAACTCTGATGCAATCTCACCAACTGAGCAACCGTCCGCTTGAGTTGAGTGCGGGGGACGATTTTGTCTACAAAACCCTTTTGGAAATAGTACTCAGATGTCTGGAAGTCATCAGGCAATTTTTCGCGCAGGGTTTGTTCGATTACTCGTCTACCAGCGAAACAGATCGTGGCTTTGGGTTCGGCGAGAATAATGTCGCCTAGCATGGCAAAACTGGCAATCACACCGCCTGTAGTGGGATTGGTAAGGATCGGTAAATAAAGCAATCGGGCTTCGCGGTGACGCTCTAACGCCCCAGAAATTTTCGCCATTTGCATGAGACTGAGCATTCCTTCCTGCATTCTGGCACCCCCAGAGGCACAAACGATCGCCACTGGCATCCGGTTTTTGGTAGCATATTCGATCGCGCGGGCAAGCTTTTCACCAACGACAGAACCCATGCTACCACCCATAAATTGAAAATCCATTACCCCTAATGCTACAGGGGAGCCTTCAATTTTTCCAGATCCAGTCAGTACGGCATCTGTCAATCCAGTTTTGCGCTGGGTATCTCGCAATTTGTCGCTGTAGGCTTTGAGATCTTTAAACTTTAGGGGATCGGTGGGTTGCAGATGTTCGTCTAGAGGTACCCAGGTATCGGCATCGATAAGTTGAGCGATGCGTTCGTGACAAGATACACGTTTGTGATGTCCGCATTCTAGACAAACCATCTGATTGGCGATTAGATCTTTGGAGTAGGCGATCGCGTTACAATCTTCACACTTAGTCCATAGCCCATCGGCAATTTCTCGCTCCTGTTGTTGCTGAATGCTGGGACTAGTTTTTTGACGATCTGCAAACCAATCGAATAGAGATGTGATTTGAGGCATTATGGCGGCGATCGATTAACAGCGATCGGTCTATAGTAAACAAGCAATTAAATCTATTATCTCGTGTTTGCGATCGAGTTCCCACTCCATCTAGCTCGAACGATCGACAGACAGCACAATTTAAACTCTCCACTCCTCACTCCTCACTCCTCACTCCTCACTCCTTACTCCTTACTTCTTACTCCTTACTCCTTACTTCTTACTCCATACTCCAAACCGTGTAGCATTAAGCTAAAATTCAGCTAGTGCATCGATCGTCATTTATCACAGTCATGAGCTATTGCCTTAACCCCAACTGTCCTCAACCCCAAAACAAACCTGAGGAAAAGATTTGCAAAGCTTGTGGTAGCCAATTACTCTTGAAAGAGCGTTATCGAGCGATTAGCTTTCTTGATAGTGGCGGCATGAGTCGAAATTTTTTGGCAGTCGATACCGATATGCCAGAAGAAAAACGCTGTGTAGTCAAACAGTTTTTCCCGGCACCACAGGTAATAGACGATGTAGAAGCCTTCGAGAAATCGATCGAGTTATTTCAACGGGAAGGAGCGCAATTAGACAGACTGGGTGCTGACTCTAGTCAAATACCACAATTATTTGCATATTTAGAGCAAGAGCGGAGATTTTATCTAATTCAAGAATTTATCGACGGGCAAAATCTGCTCAAAGAATTAGATAAAACTGGGGCATATTCAGAAGAAAAAATTCTTAAATTATTAGACGATTTATTACCAATTCTCAAGTTCGTTCACGATCGTGGGGTAATTCATCGCGATATTAAGCCAGAGAATATCATGCGGCGTAATAGTGGTGAATTAGTATTAATTGATTTTGGGATGTCGAAACATCTCAATAGTACGGTCATGTCGCGCGGTACGACTGGTGGAACGATGGGTTATGCGCCGCCCGAACAAATTCGGGCAGGGGTAGCTTATCCAGCCAGTGATATTTATGCTTTAGGTGCTACTTGCATTCATTTACTAACCGATATTACTCCCGATCGATTGTACGATTTCATGAGTAATAAATGGACTTGGCGAGCGGAATTAGTAAAACAAGAACGCCACATCGATGATAAATTAGCTACGGCGATCGATCGCATGTTAATGAATGAAGTTCAAGATCGCCATCAATCGATCTCTTGTATTATTGCTGCATTAGCATCGCCACCTGTTAATAACTGGCGATTGAAAGCAGCAATTGGTACGGCAATTTTGGCAGTAATATCGACTGGCTTGGTATCATATACCAATCGAGAGCAAATTGAGTGTAATTTCTTAGGCGGATACAATCAGCTCTGCCCCCGCCCGCTGCCAAAATTGCAATATCAAACACCTGAAAAAATTGGGAGTGTTACTTACTATCCATTCTTACCAGTTACAGATAGTCGCGGTGGCTCGGCAGAAGTTAACATGGCAATTTTGAGCGATGAATATGAATGGCAATTAGGCTCCGATAATGAAGTCAGGCTGAATGGTAAAACTGAATCGATTCCAATTGCTGTGCTCAGAAATAAGTTAGAGCAAAAAGACAAAGGTGCAAAAAAACAAAATATCTTTGAAATTATGGAAAATCCTAATCGAATTATTGCACTGGGGATGGCTTCATGTGAAGGGACTTCCGCAGAAGAAGAATCTCGCGCCCTAAATCGCGCTAGAACGATCCAATCTCAAATTGTCAAGCCATTGTTTGATGTTAAAGAATATCCAGTCGTCAACTTAGGACAGTTTAAAACTGGTAGCTGTCGGCGAAATGCACCAGGTAATACAATTCAACGCAAGCTAATTATTGTGGGAATGCGAAAACAAACCGCAGGTTTAGATGAGAAAGATATCCTTTACAAACGTCTGGGTAAAACAATTAAAGCGATAAAAATGACTGATTATTCACAGGGTAGCTTAGAAAGGTTTGAACCGATCGATAAATAGTAATTCCTTCCTAGTGTGAAGTTAGACATTTACAGTAGATAGTTAAAAGTTGAAAGTTGAAAGTTTAAAGTGGTAATGCTTACGTCACAATCCAAACTCCAAACTCCTTACTCTTTACTCCTTACTCCCATCTCCCATCTCCCATGAATTATCGCCAACAATTCCCAGCCTTATCGAATAAAGCCTACTTCAACTATGGCGGACAGGGACCGATGCCACAAGCTGCTCTAGACGCAATTGTAGCCACTTACACGCAGATTCAATCTCAAGGGCCATTTGGACTCAAAACTAGCGATTTGGTGGCACGAGAGTCAAATTTGACCCGTCAGACGATCGCCACAGAACTCGGTGTAACTAAAGACTCGATCGCCTTAACGGAAAATGTGACAACGGGCTGTAATATTGCTTTGTGGGGTCTAAATTGGCAACCTGGCGATCGCATTCTGCTGTCTGACTGCGAACATCCGGGGGTAATTGCGAGTATTAACGAGATTTGTCGGCGGTTTCAAGTCACAGTCGATTTGTTTCCGTTGCTAGCAACACTCAATACTGGCGATCCGGTTGCTGTGGTTACCGCACAGCTCAAACCACAAACGCGATTAGTCGTACTCAGTCACGTTTTATGGAATACCGGACAAGTATTACCGTTGGCCGAAATCGCAGCGGGAATTCGGCAATATAAAGGCGGAGATCGATCGATACGAATTTTAGTAGATGCCGCTCAATCTGTCGGTTTATTACCGTTGAATTTAGCCAAATTAGGGATTGACTTTTACGCATTCACCGGACACAAATGGTGGTGTGGGCCAGAAGGAGTAGGCGGTTTATATATCCATCCCGATGCTTTTGCTAGTTTAGATTCAACATTTATCGGCTGGCGCAGTCTCGATTATAGTCAACCCGGTTTACCACTAGTTAATGATGCACGTCGTTATGAAGTTGCGACATCTGCGTATCCCTTATATGCTGGATTGCGTGCGGCGATTACCACTCATCAAGCCTGGGGAAGTGGCATAGAAAGAGCTGGTAAAATTGTGAGTTTAGCTACTTATTTATGGGAAAATTTACAACAAGTATCGGAAATTAAATGTCTGAGCGATACAGCACCGCAATCGGGATTAGTGTCGTTTCAGGTAGAGACGGGGAGTCATGGTAAGTTAGTTAAAGATTTAGAAGAGCAACATTTCTATTTACGAACGATCGTCGATCCTGACTGCATTCGAGCTTGTACTCATTACTTTACTACTACTGCCGAAATTGATGAATTAATTCAATGTTTGCGTAAATTAACCAACTAGAGATCGAGGCTTATTCTATGTCAAATCTGACGGTTTATATTGCCATTACCAATCATGGATTCGGTCATGCAGCCAGAACAGCGGCAATTGCCGGACAGCTTCAAAAGCTATTGCCATCGGTAAAGTTAATTATGGTAACTACCGCTCCGAAATGGTTGTTGGAATGTTATATCGATGGTGATTTTAGTTATCGTCAGCGCGGGTTTGATGTTGGTGTCGTGCAAGCCGACAGCCTCAAGATGGATTTAGATGCGACATTAGCTAAATGGCAAAATATTATCGCTAGTAAAGACGAAATAATTGCTGAAGAGGTGGCTTTTTGTCAGGAGCAGGGCGTAAGTTTAGTATTTGCAGATCTGCCACCCCTAGCAACTTTAATTGCCAAGAAGTTGGGCGTGCCCTGCTGGATGTCGGGTAATTTTGGATGGGATTTTATCTATCGAGATTGGGGGAAGGAATTTCAGGCGATCGCGGATTGGATTGGTGAATGCTATCAGCAATGCGATCGCTTATTTCGGGTACCAATGCACGAGTCGATGGATCGCTTTCCGGTTATTGAAGATGTCGGCTTGACTGGCGGCGATCCTAAATATCCCTTAGATAAAATTCGCGATAAATTTAATTTGACTCAACCCAAAGAACGTACGATCTTACTTACCTTTGGTGGCTTGAGTCTCGATGCAATTCCCTATCAAAATATCGATCGATTCCCAGGTTATCAATTTATTACACTCGATGCCCATGCCCCCGATCTACCGAACTTAGTTAAAGTTGTAGATCGTGCTTACCGTCCCGTAGATTTTATGCCGTTGTGCGATCGGGTTGTATCTAAACCGGGCTATTCTACATACGCAGAAGCCTTAAAACTCCAGATTCCCATTGTCTCCCTCACTCGGACTGGTTTTGCCGAATCTGAAATTATCCTCAATGGAATGCAAGATTATGGCTATCATCAGGTAATTAGCCCCGATCTGTTTTTCGCCGATAATTGGGACTTCCTCAATCTACCATTACAACCACCGAGAGTGAGTGCGAAATTAGCCACCGATGGTAATTGCTCAATTGCCAGTTCGATCGTCGATTACTTTAATGTCAATCCAAGTTGCTAGTTATGGTTTTTAGTGGGATTGGTATTAGGTTTTAGCTATTAGGTTTTAGGTTTTATCCCATCGCTAATACCCCAATCTTTAACCTCGATTATAACTAGCAACTTGCGCTATTAGATTGTCCGATCGCCGATAAACTCATCCAAGTTGTGCCAAATCTTCACGATCGACTAACAAGTTAGTTGATTTTTGGTAAAATATCGGTTCGGACTACTCCATCCCATTGCCGTTCCCCACCCATGCCCGATCTCATTACTACCTCAGTATCGATACCTTCGGAAGTCGTCGAGTTGCAGGAAAAATTTACAACTAGCAACCCCAAAAATCAGTTGCAGATCCTCCCGCAGATCGTGGCGGCGGGACTTCCCGGAATCGAAGTTCTCGTCGCATGGCTCCAACAACAGCGGGGAACTAAACCAACAATCGTGATGGGAGCGGTATATCAGGCATTGTATTCTAGCGAATTAACCGCAGCGCAAGCATATCTCGATCGTGAATTACCAACCGGACTAATTCCCCTAGCATCGAGTTTGGATGTAGACTATACCCAACTCCAGAAATTACTAGCCCAGCAAAATTTTCAAGCCGCCGACAAACTCACCACCGAGAAGTTGTGCGAGCTTGCTGGTGCAGATGCCGTCAAACGCAAGTGGATTTATTTTACCGAAGTCGAGCAGTTGCCTACCATCGATCTCCACACGATCGATGCTTTATGGTTATTACATTCTGAAGGTAAATTTGGCTTCTCGATCCAGCGGGAAATGTGGGTGGGGATGAATAAAAATTGGGACAAGTTCTGGCCGAAAATCGGCTGGAAGGAAGGTAATAACTGGACGCGATACCCAGGCTCGTTCACCTGGAATTTAACCGCTCCCAAAGGTCATTTGCCCCTATCCAATCAATTGCGCGGCGTGCGCGTTATCTCTTCGTTGTTATCTCATCCAGCTTGGGAAAAAGTCAATACCTGAGTTTAACGCGATCGAATTAATGTTCGATTGTCGGTAGTATCTCTTAATTAATCGCACGATCGCCATGCGACTAGTGCATAACTTTGGCTTTTTTGTAGCGATCGAGACAAATAAAATTCGCAATTCTGCCTAGCCTAAGATACACTCAGGTTTATTGTAGCTATAGGCAGTGTTGGCATGACAAAACGGTTAGTGACGATCGGCAATGGAATGGTCGGTCATCGGTTCTTAGAGCAGATGGCAACAAAAGGTGCAGATTGGGAACTAATCTGCTTTTGTGAAGAGCCACGGGTAGCTTACGACAGAGTTAATCTTAGCGGTTATTTTGCAGGGAAGACAGCCGCAGATCTCTCGCTCGTGGCACCGAATTTTTATCAAGAAAATAGCATTGAGGTACATGTCGGCGATAAGGCTGTAAGTATCGATCGATCGAGTAAAACGGTTACTTCTGCCAAAGGAGTAAAGATCGATTACGATAAGCTCGTGCTGGCGACAGGTTCTTATCCCTTCGTACCGCCGATTAAAGGTAACGATTTACCCGGTACGTTCGTTTATCGGACGATTTGCGATTTAGAAGCAACCGAAGCTTATGCCAAAGATTGTAAAGTCGGTGTCGTCGTCGGTGGTGGTTTACTCGGTTTAGAATGTGCCAACGCACTGCAAAATTTAGGACTCAAGACGCATGTAGTCGAGTTTATGCCCCGATTGATGCCCGTACAGGTGGATGATGCAGGCGGCGCAGTATTGCGTCAGAAGATTGAAGACTTAGGCATCGGCATTCATACAGGCAAATCGACGACGGAGATTGTCGCCGACGAAAATGGACGTGTCTGCAAGATGTTATTTGCCGATGGTACCGAATTAGAAACCGATATTATCGTGTTCTCCGCTGGGATTCGCCCTCAAGATGAGCTGGCGCGTCAGTGCGAACTAAAAATTGGCGATC
>NZ_JANYJC010000345.1 GCF_025361915.1 Chamaesiphon sp. GL140_3_metabinner_50 | reverse complement strand
AGCCATCCATTCCGGGCATCATGATATCTGATACGACTAGATCTGGCGGGTCTTGAGCGAAAAGTTTTAATCCTTGAACTCCAGAGGTTACAACGCGTACTGAATAACCGCGCTTTTCGAGATAGCGCGTGAGTACGGTTTGGAGGGTTTTATCGTCGTCTACTAGTAAAATTTTTTTCACGTTTGGATCCTTTGGGCCTCAACGATTTGGCGGGTAAATGGGGGTAAGAATCGGAATTAATAAATTTAGCGATGCACTCGATCTACTTTAGGAATAAAGAATTTATATATACGTTGCTAATTATCGGCAATCTGGTGGAAAATCGCTTGCCTTGCCGATCGTCGCCTTGGCGATCGTCTAGCTACTCTATATATTCACACATACAACTATACAACCAGGAAAGTTACTAAATGTGTCCTCAGAACTTCGATCGCCAACAACTGGTATGTGAATTAAGTCTACATAACGAGTAATAAATCTTACCCAGTTATCATAGTATGCCCTTAATTTCGCCAGATGACACAGGTGTAGATATTTGACTTTAACGCGATCTAGCTCCGATCTGGCAACTATAGTCAATCCAGAAACTCGCACGCTTTAAATTCTTAAACCATAATTACAATAAAGCTATATTGAGTAATACAGTGGGAAAGATTTAGCTTCCTTAGGTTTGACATATACAGTTTGCTGGGCTTCTAATTTTAGCTCGTCAAATCGCTCGCGAGTCAGATGCGCGGAAATAAGTTGACCGTCAGCTAGCAGCAATTCTGCCTGAATCTCCCAACCTAAATGAATAATCCGATTGACTGTCGCCACTGCTGTGGTTGCATCTGGTTCGATTGCGATTGAGATATCCTGAGGACGAAGATATACTTGAGGATGATTGGCTTCAAAGCCATTATTTTGGAAGATATCCGCGCTGCTGGGCAATACGTTAACAGGGCCGATAAAGCTCATCACAAATGCACTCGCTGGTCGGTCGTAAATCTCCGCCGCAGTGCCCACTTGCTCGATTTGGCCTTTATTCATCACCACGATTTTATCGGCTACTTCCATCGCTTCCTCCTGGTCGTGAGTCACAAATACCGTCGTAACGTGTACCTCATCGTGAAGACGGCGCAGCCAAGCACGCAGATCTTTTCGCACCTTGGCATCTAACGCCCCAAACGGCTCATCTAACAACAATACCTTGGGTTCGACAGCTAACGATCGCGCTAATGCTACCCGCTGCCTTTGTCCGCCCGATAATTGCGAGGGATATCGATCGCCCAATCCCGCTAACTGCACTAGTTCTAGCAACTCATCAGCTCTGGCTTTAATTTTCGCGGGACTCGCCTTGCGAATCTTCAAGCCAAAGCCGATATTTTCCCGAATCGTCATGTGTTTGAATAGCGCGTAATGTTGAAACACAAAGCCGATATTTCGTTCCTGAACGCTCTGATAAGTCGCATCGGTTCCCGTGAGCCAAATCGTACCGCTATCGGGTGTTTCTAGCCCCGCAATCAGCCTTAGCAGCGTCGATTTACCCGACCCCGATGGCCCTAATAGTGCTACCAACGCACCCGATTCGATCTCTAAACTGACATTATCGACAGCCTGAAAGCTGCCAAACTGTTTCGCTACATTTTTTACTGATATACCCACCGTTCCAAATACCTATAAATAATAAGTTAACAGTTGACAGCAACCCTAATCGATCGACCTTCCGCGAATTGTCAATCCTCAACCCTAACACCTAACACCTAAATCCTGAAGCCTAATCCCTATTACAACTACTGCAAATCGAGCGGGAAACCGTGATATCTTAATACTATTATCTCATTAAAATGCTCGTGGAACTGTCTTCTCGACTAGAATATGCTTTAGTTGCGCTGCTAGAAATCGCCGATCGTCAAGCTCAAGGCAAACCACTCAAGGTGAATGAGATTGCTGCGAGTCAGGCATTGCCAGAGCGATATCTCGATCAGATTTTCACTCTCCTCAAGCGTAATGGGATTCTCTCCAGCCAACGGGGCATGAAAGGTGGCTATTCACTTGCCAAAGAAATGTGGCAAATTACCTTACTAGATATAGTAATCGCGATCGAAGGTAGTGGCGATCGCAAAAAAGTCGATTTAGCTACTCCCAATACGCTCGAAAAAACCGTCATCGTCGAAACATTTACAGGCATCAAAGATTCGGTAAATGAGATTTTGAAAAGTTATACACTTCAAGATTTAGCTAAAACATTAGAAACTCAGCGGCAGAACAGTCCGATGTACTATATTTAGATGGGAGATGGGAGATGGGAGATGGGAGATAGGATAGATAGATCTGTAGGTTGGGTTGAACGAATGTGAAACCCAACAATCTTAACCAGCGATTCGAGAATGTTGGGTTTCGCGTCGATCGAACCAACCTACGACTTATCTTTAATCTTGGTTTTGCTCTCCAAAATTTCTTTAATAACCAAAGTTACAGCAGCGAGTAACGCGAGTAAAACGGCGGCTGAAAAAGCGGCTTCGGTATCGTATTGTTTATAAGCTTCTTCGACGAATAGCGGCAAACTTTGAGTCGTATTGGCGACATTTCCAGAGACTACCGAGACAGCTCCAAATTCGCCCATTGCGCGG
>NZ_JANYJC010000306.1 GCF_025361915.1 Chamaesiphon sp. GL140_3_metabinner_50 | reverse complement strand
GCAAACACCGAAATCGGCTCGGATTGGAACAGATAACGCGCGGCATTGATACAATAAATCCCGATATCTGGCAGCGTCCCGCCACCTGTTGCCGTTTTCATCCGGGTATTTGCGGCAGTGGCAAATGCAGGTAAAGCCGCCGCCTGAGCAAACCAACCTAAGCCGACTACTGCATAACGAATCTGGCTGGTAGTGCCATTGGACGTTTGAGTTGTCATTTACTTACTCCCAGATTAATTGCAGCCGACATCGCCGACTAAACCGATGAGAGTGCGGACGGGTGCATCAATCGATTTACGGGCTTGCGCTGTCGGAATTGCCGTCCAGCCAGATGCTAACAGTTTTTGACAAGTTGCCCAGCCTCTAGTGCCGTTAGCAATGGGATAATCGGGGCTACACAGGTGCGGAAATGCGGTATGGGGTTTCCAGGGGTGATAAGGTTCTAGGCGCAGATGTAGAGCTAGTGTGCCACCAGATCCAAACTTGGGCAGCCAACATAATTGTCCAGCCATTTATTTACAAGTCCTTATAGATTGAATCGGTCATTTTTTTGTCTAGATTGCGCTAGTCGTTCCAATCGATCGATTAGTGCAATCTTGCAAGTAAATTTAACATTACTTATATTCCTAAAGTAACCCATAAAAATTTAGAATTAACTCTATCAAAGGTAAGAGTGTTCGATCGGGAAAGGAGGATATTAAAAAGGACTGTTGGAGTTCCAACAGTCCTAAAATTAAGTTAAGTGTGAAGATATTTGCTCCCGGCTATTTAGCAGGTGCGAGCTGTTCTTGTAGTTTGCTTTTAGCTGTCTTAAATTCAGTAGCTAACCGTTCTTGCTGTTCATCGCTACAGTTGTTGCGAATTGCGGTAAACATGTCGCTTTCTTCTTGACGAACGTGATCTTGAACGGCATTCTTTAGCATTTCTACTTTAGCTTTGAAGTTACCGTCAGCAGCATTCATCGATTTGATTTCTGCTAACATCGTCTTCATTTCGGCTTGCTCGTCGTAGAGTTCTTGAGTGTTCCCATAAAATGGACGAACGACTGGATAAACTACTTGCTCTTCAGCCTCTGAATGTACGGATAGATCCTTATAAATTTGGGCGAAATATTCTTCGCACTTTTGAGGATCGTTGCTATTGGCAATTTCTGTAAATAGCATACTGACTTTATTATGATCCATCCGAATGATGTCTTGGATGTTCATGTCCGACTTATCGCTATTTTGAGTCACAGCACTGCCAATCACCCCAGAGAATGCTGCTAATGAATCTTGAACCCGCGCCCAAATTCCTTGATTAGCTTCCTGTCCGGTTAGTTCCCGAACGCCAAGTAATTCGATTACGCCTTTGAGTTGCTCTTCGTGAGCGCGATTCTCAAAATTAACGGTATTTAATGGTGTTAAAGCAGCTTCTACATCTGCACCGATTACTTGAGCGGCTTTGTGGAGCAAATAACCAGACATGAATTGTTCGTGCTTGAGCGATTCGTGATGAGCGACTTTTTCATACACTGTCAACTCAGAACCATCCATCAACTTAGTCACCTCATCAACCATCATTGTGACGGTTTCTTTAGGCTTGCCCGCGACACCATATTGAACCATAATGGTGTCTAAAATGCCCAGATTTTTTTTGTCATCGTCGAGCATTTTACTCAGGCGATGGCGAACTTCTTGGTCGTTACAAGCAGTAATCAGCTTTTCCTCGTTAGAGATTAGCAAGTTTTGGACTTCCTTAATCCCAGCTAGCTTGCTAGCAATTGCCGTACGTTTTGAATCTTCAAGTGTAATAGACATCGAGCGTTCTCCTTGCTAAGTATTGCTTCATCGATTGTCGATGAACTCTCTCTTTATTTAAGATAAAAGATCGCAGCCAATACCTCATCTCTCTAATGGTAGATAAGTTAGTTTGAAGCTGGGATGTATTCATTAAAATCAGGGCAAACTTACGCTCGCCCTCTAATTTGTAGATCTACATCCTCATTCGATCGATAAAACTAATTTATGCAAAAGATTTGCCAGCAGCACTCAAGGCTTTACCTGATTTTTGCAGTATGCCTTTAAACCCGCGTGGAGCATTAGCCGCAGCCGTAGTCGTCAGCTCGCCAATTTTGCCTAATAGCGCGCTGAGTTCGGTAGCTTTAACTTTATGACCTTTAAGGAGCTTTTTCAGATCCTTGAGTTCGGTCGCAATTTGCTGGAGACTGGCATCTTCAGATTTATGCAGGAGATCGTACCACCGCTCGATTTGTGCGATCGCTAATTTAAGCTCGATGCGATCGGGTTCTGTGTCGAGAGTATCCACCAGCTCATTTAAAGCATCATGCTGCTCGGTATCTTCGGCTTTAGCTAGAGATCGACCGACTTTTGTTAATTGCTTGCCTAAATGTTGTAGGGGTGTTTTGAATTCTGTTGCGGCTGCGCTGGCGATATTAGTAGTTTGTTCGCCCAGATGACCGATTAATTCGCCCAGCTCGTGTCCGGTGGCATCTTTGCGTTTTAAGAGCTTGTGTAATTCTTTCAATCCACTGGCAATTTCTTTAGCTGCTGGTTCTTTTAATCCATCGACTAATTTCTGAATGCCATCGATCGTTTTTAAAGCAGCATCGGGATCGATCGCACTCAAATCGCCCTGCAATACTTGTACCAATGACTCCAACTTTTGCGAAGGCTGGCTATCTGTTGACTCCGCACCCGCTTGAGCTGGTTTGGCAGTTTTTTTGGGTTCTTTAGCTCCATCTGCTAATTCCTGTGCTTCGGCTCCATTTTCAATCGAGTCCGATTGAGTCGATTCGCCCTTATCCTGAATCTGTCGTTGGCTAGCCATGATTCTAAATCCTCGATCGATAGATGATTAATCCCCAGCTTACAAAGCTTTAGCGGCGGTACCCTCGTTCTAAGGATGTAGGTACCAATCGTCCATTTGAGAGATGGGAGTTGGGAGTTTGGAGTTTGGAGTTTGGAGTTTGGAGTTTGGATGCGTGCGCCTTCCATCTCCCATCTCCCATCTCCCATCTCCCATCTCAATTAAGTCCAGTAGAGAATCTTAGCGTGGGGAAATCGTTGCGATAGCTCTCGCGTGAAGAAGCCGCGCAGTGACTTCATGATATCCGTGTCATAGACATACTTAATCCCACCAAATTTGTTGCGCTTGAGTACTCGCTCCGACTCATCCATCTCTAGCTTGCTCTGAGGATACCACTTAGTTAAAGTTTCCTTAGAGCCTGGTGTAAAGCGGTGCGAAATTAGCTCGAATGTCAAATCGCAATCAAAATCTAAGGCAGTCGCGATCGAGTCTAACAACTGAGTATAGTGCAACTCCCAATCTTCAATCGGCATAATCGGCGCAATTACCAGCCCCACAGGGTAACCACCACCCCCGCGTGCTGGGGGTAAAGCCAACTTCCGCACCGCCTGTAACCGCGCTGCAACGGTCGCCGTACCGCCCTCAAACCGCAGCGAAGCTGGTGCGGCATTGACACTGAACCGACAGCGAGTATGCCCGTTGTGAGGCAAATCTAACAGTGCATCCACCGCATCAAATTTGGACACCCAGCGCAAATATCCCTCTTTACGGGTACCAAAATAGCGGATACATTCTGCTAAACTACCCGTGAGATGCTCGATACCCAGCGGATCGGTATAGCAACTAACTTCAAAACTAGTCTGCTCGCCCACACGTTCGTAAGCTGCCAAATTTGCCAAAGTCTGCGGCAGATTGGCAAAAGCGCGAATGACAGGCGGCCCTTGCAGGCTCCCGGCTAAATAACAGTACTGACAGTGCGCTGGACAGCCTTCAGCGAGGTGAAATTGCCAGTCGGCAGAGGGGGGGATGGGACTAAGCTTAAAACTACTCGGAGGGGCTGTCACTACAGCTAGAGTGCGCTTGGAAATTTGATAGGTTTCACGATCGGTTTCACCCCGCAGTCCAGTCAGTCGGTTGTGGGGGAGGATTTCGATCGGTAAATTTAACGACTCAGTGCGGGCTAAAATCTGTTGTCCCCAAGGTTCGGCGATGGCTGCGGGGGTAAACAATACCTGCTCTGGCATCCAGAGTCGCGGTAGGCTGGCTGGAGCGGTAGTAGACTCAATTGCGATCGACACAATAATATTTGAGGCTTTTGGAACTATTTAAATTGTGACATTTTGAGGCGCGATCGAGTGGGGGTATTACTTGCGGATATCCTAACTTGCCATCTCTAACAGCTCGTTTTCACTACCTTTTATGCTCTGGTTGGTCTAAACTCCAGAAATATACGTCGATCTAAATTATCATCTGCTCGTTGGCGTAGCCTCTCCAGAGGAGAATCGAACTCAAATATATTTGATCCCATCATCTTTTCTTTGCCGCATGTTTTTATCACAGCTTTGGAAATTCTCGCGTCCGCATACAATTATTGGTACCAGTCTGAGTGTATTTGCACTGTACGCGATCGCGATTGCAACTACACACAGTTCGATCTCGGCACCGAGTATAATTCAAGTACTCGGAACTTGGATTGCTTGCCTGTTGGGAAATGTATATATCGTCGGACTAAATCAATTATATGATGTCGAGATCGATCGAGTCAATAAACCCGATCTGCCTTTAGCTAGTGGTAAGTTATCGATTACTCAAGGACAATGGATCGTCGGCGTGACTGGTATTCTCGCGATCGCACTTTCGCTCTTATTAGGTAAATGGTTATTTGGTACGGTTGCGCTCAGTTTAGCGATCGGTACTGCTTATTCTTTGCCGCCAATTAGGTTCAAACAATATCCATTACTCGCTGCTATTTGTATTCTGACAGTGCGCGGCTGTATTGTCAACTTGGGGATATTTTCGCATTTTAATCAGATCTTTACAGGTGGCGATATATTACCGCCGAGTATTTGGGTGCTGACTTTATTCATCCTGATATTTACCATTGCGATCGCGATTTTTAAAGATGTCCCCGATTTGGAAGGCGATCGGAAGTATCAGATTGAAACGTTTACAATTGTTTTGGGTAAGCTAGCCGTTTTCAATTTTACTCGCTGGGCAATTACGATCGCATATCTAGGAACGATTGGTGCTGGTGTCTTGATTTCCTCAACCATAAATCTGTGGTTCTTAATTATTTCGCATACAGTCTTGCTCGGTTTATTATGGTGGCGCAGTCAAGATATCGATCTAGAAGAACAAGCTTCGATCGCCAGTTTTTACCAATTTATCTGGAAGTTGTTTTTTTGGGAATATCTAATTTTTCCAATTGCATGTTTTAGGTTTTAGGTTTTAAGAATTATAGCAGTCCTAAATTATTTATGAGATGCGAGTTTTGTGTTGTTTTAACCGCAGAGGACGCAGCGATTCGCGTTCGTCGGGTTCCCCGACGGTTGAGCGAATCAAGACAGAGAGCGCGGAGAGGATAAAGGCAAGGACTAATCGATAATTTTAAAGCGGGAAGGTATTAGATTTTGGGTGACTTTATTTAGGAGTAATAATTTTGCAGACACCGCATAGTGGGTATCATTGGAATGGAATCGATCGGGATTTTTTTGAGGGGTGGTATTTTCGGGTGACTTTGCCGAAAATTAGAGAATCATTTGCATTTATGTACTCGATTGAAGACCCGTTAGGAGAGCGAGAGCGGAGTGGGGGAGCCGTGCAAATATTGGGGATCGACGAGCAATACTTAACCCACTCTTTTCCAGATGTAAATAAATTTTGGGCGGCTAAAAACGATTTAGGTTTAGGACATTGGGATGAGGCGAAATTAGCGACTTCACCGCAATTATTAGCAGTGGCTGAATTCGATCGTCAAATGACAGCAGGTTATCAAGTTACGGCGACTTTACATCAAGGATCTTTACCAGTCCAAGATTGCCGCTGGTGTTATCATACCGTTCCTGTATATGGCTGGGGACAGCCCCAGCAGCCCCAGCAAGCCACGGCGGGTTTGTTATCGTATCTGCCGATATTTGAACCGGGATGGCAGATTCTGATGGCGCATGGCTTGGCGACAGGCTGGATCGAATGGCGGGGTCAACGCTATGATTTTAATAATGCGCCAGCTTATAGTGAAAAAAATTGGGGTCGTTCGTTTCCCCAGAAGTGGTTTTGGGTTAATTGTAATAGTTTTAACGATACAGTTGGGCTAGCTATTACCGCAGGTGGCGGGAGACGTAAGGTATTATGGGCGACAGAAGAAGTCGGGATGATTGGCATTCATTATCGCGACAGGTTTTATGAATTTGTGCCGTGGAATTCGCAGATAAGTTGGCAAATTCAACCCTGGGGAGAATGGAAAATTCAAGCCAGAAATCTAGATTTTCAGGTAGAATTAATCGGGACGACCGATGCGCCTGGTACGATGGTAAGTACGCCGACAGAAAATGGTTTGGTCATGTGTTGTCGCGATACGCTCAAAGGTGTACTATCGATCGATCTTCGCACTCATCAGGGTACACAAATTATTCAAGCGAGTAGCAATAATGCTGGTTTAGAAGTCGGTGGCGATGGCTGGGATATTGCATGGTTAAAATAAATTTACTCCCTTCCCAGTATCAAATTAGATATCTAGATGCTTTGTTAAGCTCCTTTTTGTGGGCGATAGTTCATCTTCTTGACGAGTATTGTGTAGATAAGATTTTTAGTAAGCCGTGGCTCGGCGTTATCACTAGTTCTAGTATTTCGGTTGGAATATTCCTACTGATTCCATTTTTGAATATGACGGTGGTTATTCCGAACTGGAATATTTTAGGAATCTGCTTGATGACTGGGGCTATTATTCAACTCAGTCAATTATTCTACTTTCGAGCGTTAGATAATAGCGATTCTGGTACTGTTGCTGCTTACTGGAATATTACTCCCGTGCTGTTACCGATCGTTAGTTATTGGTTATTTGGATATTTAATTACTGGCAATAACTATCTGGGGATTATTTTATTAATTATTGCTTCGATCGGACTATGCGCGATCGATAAATTCAGTAGTAGATGGGATACACTTTATTTAATGTCGATCGCGGCTGGACTGCAAACCGTCGCCATGTTACTCGAAAAATATATTTTCGATCGCGCTGACTTTTTTGGAGCCTTTTTAGCGATTAATATTGGGATTATCGTTAGTGGATTAGCTGGTTTAGCCAGCACAGAAGTTAGAGCAGTATTAGTCCGAGACTTGCCAAAAATCAAGCAGGCTTTACCGATATTTATCGCAATCGAGCTAATTAATTGGGTAGCTCTTTATACCGGACAAATAGCAGTTAAATTGGGAGATCCAGCTTTAGTTTCGGCGATCGGAGCTTCGACTCCCGCCTATGCTTTTGGGTTATCATTACTGATAGCGATGTTTAGCCAACAGCTCGATGTTCATCCCGATTCGGCAGAGCCGAGGCTACGCCAACGACTCAGCCAACGGGATCGGCGAAAGTTACCAATGAAGTGGGGATTCGTGGGATTAATGATGGTGGGTGTTTGGTTGATTGGTGCGAGTGCTGAAAGTTAATCGTCGATCGGCAAGCAGGGAGCATCAGCAATTTTGATTAACCCAAGTTGCTAGTTGGGGGTTTTTAGTGGGGTGGGTGTTAGGTTTTAGCGAAAAGTGCGGGAACAGGGGTTTCCCCTGTCTTGACGCACACAAACGGGAGGGAACCTCCCGTTCGATGCACCGCAAGTAGAGCACCTTTTCAAGACAGCTATTAGGCTTTAGGTTTCATACCATGGCTAATACCCAATACCCAATACCCAATACCCAATACCTAATACCCAAATCTTTAACCTTGGTTGTAACTAGCAACTTGCGTTTTGATTATGAAAATTGAGATCCGATCTGATGGTAGTTTTTAAAAATAAAACTGTTGTAATCCGCATTCTGTCGTCAACAACCTGACAGCGTTGGCGGACTTGCGACTTTCGCGAAGTCGTAGCGTAGCCTCTGTCTTGACTAAAACACATGCTCCTCGACTCTCCGTGCGATCTCAGTAATCCAAAATCCGATTCAGATCCTCACGATGACTTGCTTGCTGTGGAGATATTCTTTAATCTCGGCGACAGTAAGTTCGCCATAGTGGAGTAAAGAAGCCAATAAAGCCGCCTCAGCGCGTCCCTCGGTGACGGCTTGATAAATATGTTCGCAATTACCCGCACCGCCAGAAGCAATCACAGGCACCTCGACAGATTCGGCGATCGATCTAGTCAGATCGAGGTCGTATCCTGCCTTAGTGCCGTCTGCATCCATGCTCGTGACTAAAAGCTCGCCCGCACCCCGTTTGGTGACTTCTTGCGCCCATTTGACCACATCTAGTCCGGTATTTTCCCGTCCGCCTTTAACGTAGACATCCCAACCGGGATTACTCGGATCGTGGCGACGTTTGGCATCGATCGCGACTACAATACACTGATTGCCAAATAAGTCGCTAGCATCGTTAATTAAATTAGGATTTCGCACTGCGGCAGAATTGAGGCTGACTTTATCCGCACCCGCACGTAATAAGTCTTTGATATTTGCTGGCGACTGAATTCCACCGCCGACAGTTAGGGGAATAAAGATCCGATCGGCGGTACGATAAACCACATCGATCATCGTACCCCGATCTTCATGAGTGGCGGTAATATCGAGAAATACCAGTTCGTCGGCTCCCGCATCGTTATAAATTTGCGCCAACTCTACCGGATCTCCCGCATCGCGCAACTCGACAAAGTTGACTCCTTTGACAACTCGTCCGGCTTTGACATCTAGGCAAGGTAGGATTCTTTTGGCTAGCATAATTTAGGGGATAGGGGATAGGGAATAGGGGATAGTTGGGAGATGAGAGTAAGAAGTAAGAAGTAAGAAGTTGGGAGACTGGGAGACTGGGAAGATTAAAACTCTAATCACTATCCACTATGCACTATCCCCTATCCACTACCCCCTACCTTCAAGAAGAGATTCTTGGGGAAGATCGGATAATTCAACGAGGACTTTATCGACGCGTTTACCATCCATGTCGATGATTTCAAAGCGGAGATTCCGCCAGATAAAATGTTCGCCGGAGATGGGTATTTTACCTAATTGCATGATGGTAAAACCGCCGAGGGTATGATAGTTGCCGCGATCGATCGCGTGTTCGGGAATGTCGAATTGTTCGAGTAATTCTTCAATCGAGAGCATTCCATCTAATAGCCACGAACCATCTTCGCGCTGAATAATTTGGGGTTCTTCGGGGTCTTCGTTAAAATCGGTAATATCGCCAAAAATCTCTTCAAATAGATCGTGCATGGTGACTAAACCTTGAATCACCCCATACTCATCGACTACCATCGCGATATGGGTGCCAAATTTCTTAAATTGTTCTAATACTTTTAAACCGCGCGTACTTTCAGGAATAAATAGTGGTTGGCTCAAAGATGCGGTCAGATTTATTTCTTCACCTTTGAGAGTTTGCGAGAGTAAGTCAGCCACATGTACGACTCCCAAAACGCGATCGAGTTCGCCTTCACAGACAGGTAATCTGGAATAATCGCTATCGATAATTTTTTCGCGGGTAATTGCAATGCGATCGTTGATATCAATCCAGGTAATATCTGGACGGGGAGTCATTAACGCACCAATTTTAAGATCGCCCAAACTGAGTACGCCTTGAACCATATCTTGCTCGGATTCCTCAAACATGCCAGTTTCGGTACCCTGTTCGATCATCACTTTAATTTCTTCTTCCGTCACTTCTGGCTGAGTGGAACGTTTAATGCCAAATAACTTGACTACAAAATTGGTAGAACGGCTTAATGCAAAGATTAATGGTGTCGATAATCGGGCTAAAAAATCGATCGGTCTAGCGACAAAACTCGCAATTGCTTCGGGACTATTGAGTGCAATTTGTTTGGGTACTAATTCGGCAATGACAATGGTAAGATATGTGATAATTGCAATCGCTAAAACCGAGGCGATCGGTTCGCTGTATTGCGGTGATAACCAGGTTTCTAGCTGTGGTGCTAGCAACCTCGAAATCGCACTTTCCCCCCGCGCGCCAGAGAGAATTGCCATTAAAGTAATCCCCACTTGGACTGTCGGCAAAAAGCGATCGGGTGTCATCGATAACTCTAATGCGATACCAGCCTTACGATCGCCGCGATCTGCTAATGCTTGCAATCTGACTTTCCGCGCTGAGACGATCGCCATCTCTGACATGACAAAGATACCATTAAGGACGATCAGCACAGAAACTAGCAATAATTCCGCAGGTAGGGACATGAAACCAAGAATGAAGGATGTCTAAAATAAATACTGTCTTCTAGTGTACTCGTTCGCGGCTAGTCTCTAGTGAGCTTTATCCTGACCCCGAATCCGTTCGGCGATCGCCAGGATGGCAAATTGTGGTAAAGCTAAGGCTCTGCGCCAGCGACTGGGTTCTTGCAGAATCCGATACAACCATTCTAGGTCGAGATTGCGAATGTATTGTGGTGCTCTATTTTTAACGCCCGACCAGACATCGAAACTACCGCCGACACCAATCCAAATAGCTTGAGGACATAGGTGAAAGTTATCTCTAATCCAAATCTCCTGACGCGGCATTCCCAACGCTACCAGGATGATTTTCGGCTGAGTTGCTTGAATTTGGCGTAATAGCTTAGACTCTGCTTCGGCATCTAAATAGCCATGTTCGACACCAGCAATTTTGAGATTCGGCAACTCGGTTTGCCACTTTTGCGCCGCCTGCTGGACGATTTGGGGTTTACCCCCATAGAAAAACACCGGGTATTGCTCTTGGTTGCCTGCCCAGCGCAATAAATCTTCACCCAGATCGATGCCTGCATAACGCGGTTGCACCACATTATGCAATTTTAATGCCATAATAATCCCCGATCCATCTGGGGTGACTAGTTGGGCATTATGAATGATGCTAGATAACTCTGGATCTCGATTGGCATAAATGACAATTTCGGCATTCATCGTCACTACATGGGTACCGATGCCATGTTGCAATCTATCGAGTAGCCATGAGACATAATCGTTAGATAGATGGACTGGTTGACCCAAAATTGGGAATTGTGGTAGAAGTTCAGACGGGCGATCGTCGGGCATGAAATTAACAGAGTGATTGGTTAATGCGTTCATTGGGAATGTGTGCAAGTCGATACTTGCGTGCAAATTGGCACCAGATTTGCACCAATGCAAAATGTTTGTTCGTGCATTATAAACTACACTAAAGACTGCCAATCTATTGGAGATCGTTCAATTGAGAGAGCAACCACTCATCTAATGGTTGCCCATCTTTGCGCTGTAGCTCGATTTCGATTGCCATTACCGATCGAGATCCGACGGGTGCGGGTTTTTTATTAAAGATAATGTCATAATCAGATGGTTCCTCATTGCGCTGTCTGAGCCAATCTTCTACTTTAGTTTTCGCAAATAAAGATTGTCCGCTCTCAAACATGCGATTAATTTGGAGTTGGATGCTATGAGGATTATGTTGTGCCATGCGATTGAGGGTGGGGTTGTAGATCTAAAATTAAAACCGGGATAGTAATTGTGGTGAAATACTAGGATTGGTGACTGAGATCGTGGGAGATCGTGCTACCACTGCACTAAAATCGAACCACACTCCCTAGACTAATTTTACCCATTCTCACACCGATCGATGATATTTATTGGATTTGTTTGCTGTTTGGCTCTCTATGTTGCCTGTAATCTGGGTGCGAATGATGTTGCCAACTCGATGGGTACTTCCGTTGGCTCGAAGGCAATTACGCTCAAACAAGCGATCGCGATCGCGGGCGTTTTAGAATTTACAGGTGCGGTATTATTCGGACGACAGGTATCTTCAACTTTAGCCATCAGTATCGCCAATCCCGATTTGTTTATCACTCAGCCGCAGACATTACTGCTGGGGATGATTGCGGTACTAATTAGCTGTGGGCTATGGTTGCAGATTGCCACTACCAAAAAGTTGCCCGTGGCTTCTTCTCATGCGGTTGTCGGTGCGATCGCGGGATTTAGTTGGGTGGCAGCAGGCACGCAAGCGGTAAAATGGTCATCACTCGGCGAAATCTCCCTCGCTTGGGTATTGACACCCCTAGTCAGTGGGGCGGTAGCTGCGGGCTTTTATTTACTCATCAAACGGTGGATTTTAGAGCAGCCCCAGCCGCTAATTCAACTCGATACCTGGATGCCCTGGTTATCGCTGATTTTGGTGGGCGTATTTGGGGTAATTGTCTTACCCACGGTAGTAGAAACTCTTCCACCCACCTTTTTACCCGCCGTCCCCCGTCACGATTTTAGCTTGGGATTGGGCGGACTGGCCGCGCTGGCAATTACCCTCATCGGCTGGCGCAAATTGTCCCGCGAGACTGTGGCTGTCGAATCAGTCGCCAGCGAGGGCGTGAGCGTCGTTATCGAGCGACAATTAGCTCGGTTTCAACTGCTGAGTGCTTGCTTTGTTGCCTTCGCGCATGGCTCCAACGATGTCGGTAATGCGATCGCCCCTTTAGCCACCATCCTCTATATTCAAAATACTGGTAGCGTCCCCCAATCTAGTCTAGAAATCCCCTTATGGGTATTAGTTCTCGGCGGTGTCGGGATCGTCACGGGTTTAGCAATTTGGGGCAAACAAGTCATCGCCACCATCGGCGAAGGCATTATCAAACTCGAACCCAGTAGTGGATTTGCCGCAGAATTAGCCACCGCCGCCACGATTTTAATCGCATCGAGTTACGGACTACCCGTCTCGACTTCGCACGCCCTAGTGGGTGCGGTAGTGGGCGTAGGCGCGATTAAAAATTGGCGATCTCTAAGTCTCGATACCCTCAAATCGATCGGTTTAGCGTGGGTAGTCACAATTCCGATCGCGACTGCGCTCAGTGCAGGGATTTTTACCGTATTGCGCTACTTTTTTAGTTAGGTTTTGAACTTTGATTTAAATGATTTGATGATGGACTATGATGAGGTACGTTTCTTAATCGTAGTCGATTCTGTTAATCATTTAAATCACAGCTCAGACATTATGCTATCCTAGCTCTTTAAATGACTTTGATAAACTATGATGCTGTCTCTAGCAAGAAGAACGCTTATGGACAAAAATATATAATTGATTTCCCCTTGAGTCGTGAGGATAAAACTGCTACGATCCATAGTGTATGGATTGTTAGAAGTAATGAGAATTTCCCACGGTTAATTACTTGTTATGTTCTCTAGCCTGTAACTGAGATGATGAAATTACTTGATGTGGTTGCCTTATTACAAGATATGCCAGAACTAGATCTGATTCGGGGTCAGGTTGGTACTATCGTCGAGCAGTACGAGCCAGACGTATTTGAAGTTGAATTTTGCGATGCTAATGGTCGCGCTTACGCTTTAGAAACATTGGGTGCTAGTGTGTTAATGATTTTGCATCATCAACCAAAAGAATTGGCGATCGCGTAAAGCCGATCGAGAAAAAGTTGGCCGAGAAAAAGTTACTGCAAGGCAACACTATTTTAGCTCGATCTCGATCTCCATTTCACTAATTCTTCTTCAACATATTTCCGCACCTGTTTGTCGGGGTCATTTTTGGATCGATCGACTAATAAATCTAGCACTTCAGATCGATCGGGATAGTTTTTTATAATAGCTTTCAATGCAGTTAGACGAGGATTATATTCGTATTCGGTAAGATGCTGCCGTTGAAAGGGATCGTCAATCACAAGGCCAAGGTAGCGTTTCTGGATCGTTTCGCCAATACTGCGCGATCGCTTTTACCAGTATGTCTCGAAAGTCCCAATCATCTCTAAGCCAAGGTAACGTATCGGGATTATTTTGTCGCTTCTGCACGACCGTTGTTGCAATTGTATCTCCAACATCCCAATCATCATCGTGTTGAGTGAGAGATTTTAAATATGGTAAGGTTTCTAGCTCGTCTTTTGCACTTTGAATTATTGCCGCTACTGCTATTTTTGTAGCTCCCCAAAGCATTAACCAGTCAAGCATCGTATCAAAATCTTATTGTAATTAACCCACTATCGATCGAATGATGTAAAGTATTCATGAAAAAATCCGATCGATCTCGGCACTAAATCCAGGTAATAATGGCGAAGTTAACGTATCGCCAGCTAAAAGTGTCGCGACTAATTGCAACTGTGCATCGGTGCGCCGATAGATTTCTAGAGTTTGTAATTGCCAATTTACAATCCAATATTCCTGTACGCCATAACGAGAATATAACTTCAATTTGATACTTTTATCGCGCTGTTCGTTTTGCGCGCCCGAAGAGAGAATTTCTACTACTAACTCTGGTGCGATCGTAAAGTGTCCCGCTTCATCGATACCGCGATCTAATCGCGCTTGACTCGCCCATACGACATCGGGAATTACGGCATCTGTCGGGGTGAAAACTAAACCAGGAGCCTGAACGCTGCTACCCAATTGCGTTGCTTCCGACCAGGTTTCCAGCCGCATGTGGATTTTACCTGCGACTCTTTGATGGCTGAAATGAGGGGCACGAGTCACAAATAGTTCTCCTTCGATAATTTCATGGCGCAACCAGCCACCATCGTCGGGCATGGCATCGAGATCTGCGGTTGTCCAATAGAGAGAATTCGCAACCATCGGTTTTACCTAGTAAGGCTTGTTCTTATGTTAGCTCATAACAATTATCATAGAGAATAGAACCATCTCAGATCGACATTCTCAGTGCCCCAAAATTTAGATCCCGCCGAGAGTAACCCCCCGCCACTGGTAGGTACTGTCATCGCCGTTCAAGCTAATTTCTGCAATGTGCAGATCGATCCAGATGTGCCCGAAGTGGGCGGAAAATTAATCTTATGTACCCGTCGCGCGCGGCTGCAAAAAATTGGTATTAGTGCCATTGTCGGCGATCGGGTGACGATCGATGAAATCGATTGGCAAGGTTTAAAGGGTGTCGTAATTGATGTGTTCCCCCGTCATAGTTTACTCGATCGACCGCCTGTGGCTAATGCCGATCGGATCTTACTCGTCTTCGCGCTTGCCGAGCCAGCCCTCGATCCGTTTTTGTTGAGCAAATTTCTGGTCAAGGCAGAATCGACGGGCTTACAGGTCAGCCTGTGTCTGAATAAGAGCGATTTAGTCAGCGACAAAGAGCGACAGGAATGGTGCGATCGGTTGGGGGAGTGGGGGTACCTGCCGATCGTCATCAGCGTCGAAACGGGGCTGGGTGTGAAGGAATTACAAGTAGAACTCGATCGCCAAATTACCGTATTTGCAGGACATTCTGGGGTGGGTAAATCGAGCTTAACTAATGCGTTAATTCCCGATTCTAATATTCGAGTGGCGACAGTTTCGGGCAAACTCAGTCGCGGGCGACATACGACTCGTCACGTTCAATTATTTACGATGCCCACGGGGGGATTAATTGCCGATACGCCAGGATTCAATCAACCAGATATTGCGTGCGCGCCGACGGAATTAGCTGGATATTTTCCAGAGATACGTCAGCGATTGACGACGGGAAATTGTCAGTTTAATAACTGCACCCATCGCGACGAACCCAATTGTATCGTGCGGGGCGAGTGGGAAAGATACCCTCATTATCTAGAATTTCTGGCAGATGCGATCGCCTGGGAACAGCAATTACAATCTCAGCCCAAACTCGAAAATAATCTCAAACAAAAAAGCAGCACTGGCAAAAAGAAATTCGAGCCAAAGTTAGACTCCAAATATCGCCAAATTGCCCGACACACCTTACTGCAATCGCAGGGTAAGCTATCCGATGAATTCGATGACGACTAGTAAGAAAAAATCTGTTCGATCGAGACTGAAACAATTAGGTAAAAATGTCCGCCAATCGCTATCGGTATTTCGCTACAGTCGTAAAGCTGTAGATTTAGTGTGGACGACTAGCCACGCGCTGACGATATCACTGGCAATCTTCACACTCGCGGGGGGACTATTACCGAGTGCGATCGCGTTTGTGGGTAAATTAATCGTCGATAATGTGGTGTTAGCAAATCGGACTGGTTTGCAAGTGGATCGTCAACATGCGCTGATGTATGTGGGTGTAGAAGCGATCGCGATCGTGTTACTCGCCGCTACTCAGAAGGGTTTGGTAGTATGCCAATCCCTATTAAGAGTACTGCTAGCCCAACGGGTAAATGAATCGATTCTCGAAAAAGCCCTGACTTTGAATCTGTCACATTTTGAAGATTCCGAATTTTATGACAAGATAACTCAGGCGCGATCGCAAGCCTCCAGCCGCCCGTTATCCCTGATTACCCGCACGTTTGGGCTGTGTCAGTCCGCCCTAACCCTAATTACCTTTAGCGGCTTACTGTGGCGATTTTCGGGGTGGGCGGTAGTGGTGCTAATTGTCGCGGCAATTCCGGCGTTTATTGCCGAAACCAGATTTTCGGAACACGCCTTTCGGTTGTTCCGCTGGCGATCGCCAGAAACCCGCCAACAACATTATTTAGAGACGTTATTAGCGCGAGAAGATTATGCCAAGGAGGTGCAGCTTTATCAGCTCGGTGGAATGCTATTAGAGCGGTACCGCAACATCTTTAATCTCCTGTACGAGGACGATCGCAATCTGACGATTAAGAAGGGCTTCTGGGGCTATTTACTGGGCTTATTGAGTACGGTGGCTTTTTATGGAGCTTATGCCTGGATTGTGATTGAAGCGATCGCGGGCGTAATTACGCTGGGCGAAATGACGATGTATTTGGTGGTATTCAGACAGGGACAAGCCACTTTTGCATCGGCTCTAACTTCGATTGGGGGGATGTATGAAGATAATCTATATCTTGCCAATCTTTACGAGTTTTTAGACCAACCGATCCCCCAATCTCAGGGGCGAATAACTCAAGGACTTGTCAAAGATGGGATTCGCTTTGAAAATGTTTCGTTTAGTTATCCTGGTAGCGATCGACCTGTTTTAAATAATATCTCATTACATTTACCACTAGGCGAAAAACTCGCGATCGTTGGTGAAAATGGTTCGGGTAAAACAACCCTAATTAAATTATTAACCAACCTGTATCAACCCACCAACGGCAGAATTTTACTCGATGGCGTAGATTTACAAGACTGGGATGTTGACGTATTGAGACGCAGAATTGGCGTAATTTTCCAGAACTTCGTTCAATACCAATTTACCGTCGGTGAAAATGTCGGTGTCGGCGATGTCGAGCATTTAGACGATCGCAAGGAATGGCAAATTGCCGCGAGTAAAGGCATGGCAACACCCTTTATTGATGTATTACCAGAAAAGTTCGATACCCAGTTAGGAAAATGGTTTAAAGGCGGACAAGAATTATCGGGCGGACAATGGCAAAAAATCGCCCTCGCGCGGGCTTTTATGCGATCGGATGCGGATATTCTCATTTTAGACGAACCCACAGCGGCGATGGATGCTGAAGCCGAAATGAACATTTTCAATCATTTTCGATCGCTCACCCAAGATCGGATGGTAGTATTAATTTCCCATCGCTTTTCGACTGTCAGAATGGCCGATAAAATCATCGTCATGGCAAATGGTGAAATTATCGAGCAAGGCTCTCACGAGCTATTGCTAAAAGCTGGGGGTAGATACGCTCATCTCTTCTCGCTCCAAGCCGCAGGTTACCAATAAAGGCATGAATTAATTTCAAATATTTACTTGGTAATCCAAACTATGCTCGTCGCCTGGTAAGCCTCGGAAACCCCAATTATGTTTGGGAGTTTCAAAGATTGTAATTTCCAAATCGAGATTAGATATGCCTAATTCTTTGTCTAATCGCTCGAACAATAACCGAATCAGTTGCTTTTTAGCCGCGATTGTCCGACCTTCAAACATACTCAATTCGATAATTATATAGCGATCGGTGCGACC
>NZ_JANYJC010000146.1 GCF_025361915.1 Chamaesiphon sp. GL140_3_metabinner_50 | reverse complement strand
TTTAAATTATCGCAGTAAGACTCCGAGCGAGTCTCAAATCGCCGTTTATTGTTATTGTATATTCTTATTTTTTATTTAGCTTTGGAAAATATCTCACCCGATCTAGCAATTCAAAATCGTCATCTTGAGTCCAAATGATGGCATCATACTTCATTGCAGTGGCATAAATAATGCTGTCTGCTAAGGGGAGTTTATACTTAATTACATAATAGGCTGCGTCAATAGCAAGATGACTATCTAATGCAACTACCAGTCCCTGTTCCATCTGAGCGATTGCAGCTAAAGCTACATCTTCATCCTGTTGACGGAGAATAACTTTGAAAACTTCACTCAGCGTGATACTTGGGACAAGTAATGCTGCTGTATGTTCGATCGGTTCGGCGAAGTATTGGGCATTACCATCATCTGCAAAGTAGGAAAGCCAAGCGGAAGAATCAACAATATTCAAACTCTGTCCTCTTCTCTAGTCACCTCTGTATCGATCCCTTTGAGAAAGCCTCTCATTTGAGAAATCGGTTTAATCGGTATTAGTTCGATTCGGTTGCGATAGGCAATCATTTGAATTTTTTGACCGGATACTATTCCCATCGATTCTCTAATTTCTTTAGGAATCACGATTTGATACTTGGATGAAACGATGACTGCATCCATACTATTTTATCGATAGTGCTTTAGTAAGATAATAGTACGATCGATACTTTTTGTCAACGTTCGATCGTGGCATTATTTGTCCAAATGTTGACCATCTACAACTGCAACCGATCTAGAATTCCGCGATTTGGCTAACAAGCCATGTTTGGGTGCAAAAACCATTGCCACGATAAATAATAGAGTCTGTAAAACGACGATACAGCCACCTGTCGAGCCGTCGATATGATAACTAATATACGTACCAATGACGCTGGAAAATATCCCCGAAGCCATCGCAATTAATATCATCGTGTCGAATCTATCGCTCAACATGTAGGCAGTCGCGCCGGGTGTAACTAACATCGCAACGACGAGAATAATCCCGACGGTTTGAAGTGCGGCGACGGCGGTGAGAGCAAGTAATGATAATAAGACATAGTAAAGAAAGGTAGTATTTAGTCCGATCGATCTGGCGTGAGTCGAATCGAAGCAAAATAACATGAGATCTTTGCGTAGAACGGCTATAGTTATTAAGGTAATCGCGCTAATAATTACAGTTTGAATAATATCGGCATCGGCAATTCCCAACACGTTACCAAACAGAATGTGCGTAAGATCGATCGAGCTGCGAACTTTAGAAATTAGCACTAAGCCTAATGCAAAAAATCCGGTAAATACCAACCCGATGACCGTATCTTCTTTAATTCGGGTCTGCGATTTGATAAAGCCGATCGCGATCGCCGATCCGACTCCAAACACGAATGCACCGATGGCTAGAGGGATATTCAGCATGTAGGCAAATGCCACGCCGGGGAGGACTGCATGAGAAACAGCATCGCCCATTAGCGACCATCCTTTGAGGGTCATATAACAAGAAAGTGCCGCACAAACCATGCCGACTAATGCACTTGTGAAAATGGCTTTCACCATAAATTCATACTGCAATGGCGCGACAAACCAATCGATTAAGCTCATAGTTATATCTCCCGATCGACTAAATTCAATCGACTGCTAGTACCAGATGAATCGCTAGCTGAATTATCGAAAGCGCGAAAGATGTTTTCCGGGGTAAATACATCGGCAGTATTACCATAAGCGAGGATACTTCGATTAATCAGTACCACTCGATCGCAGAATGTTTTAATCGAACTCAGATCGTGAGTAGAAATTAAGATTGTATCTCCGATTTCTCGCAACTGCATCAGCAAGTCGATAATCATTTTCTCGGTTTTAACATCGACACCAGCGAAAGGTTCGTCTAATAGTAAAACCTGCGCTTGTTGGGCGAGTGCCCGCGCGAAGAATGTCCGTTTTTTCTGTCCGCCAGATAACTCGCCAATTTGTCGATCGCGAAGATCCCACATTTTAACTCGTTCTAAACTTTCTTTAACTATTTGCTTATCGATCGAGCTAGGCATCCGTAATAAATTCATATACCCATATCGTCCCATCATCACCACATCAGCGACATTAACAGGAAAATTCCAGTCTACTTCTTCCGATTGCGGAACGTAAGCAACCAGATTATCTTTCTGTGCG
>NZ_JANYJC010000260.1 GCF_025361915.1 Chamaesiphon sp. GL140_3_metabinner_50 | reverse complement strand
TCAAACAGCATCAAATCCTGATTCGCGATTGTATCAGTTTCCCCGAATTAGGCGATCGGTTTTTTCGAGTAGCAGTACGGACGATTGCCGAAAACGATCGACTTATCGCCGCCTTAAATTCAGTTTAGTTTGCCCCCCAATCCCCCCCTCATAAACTACCGTGTATATACAAGTTGGATAGACTTCGTTTCTAGATCCAAATCCCCCAACCCCCTTGGAAAGGGGGCTTTAAAGTCCCCCTTTTCAAGGGGGATTTTCACCAATTTCGCATGTTTCTAAAAATGTGTATGCACGGTAGCCTTTTTAAGAGGGACTAAGATCCGGATCTTAGCCCCCTTAGAAAGGGGGTTTGGGGGATTCAGATCTCAAAACGAAGCTAGTTTCTACTCGTGTCTACAGTAGCCTTGATAAGGGGAGGGAGGGGTGGATAGATCTACACAGCAACTCAAAATTTGGCGCGATCGAGCGATAAAATTATGAAACTAACAATTCCAGAACTCTCTCTCGTCGTCCTCATCGGTGCTTCCGGTTCGGGGAAATCTTCTTTTGCACGCCAGCATTTTCTAGAGACAGAAATTATCTCATCTGACTATTGTCGCGCGATCGTTTCGGATGATGAAACCAATCAGGCGGCGACTCAGGATGCCTTTGAATTGCTTCATTACATTACTGCTAAACGGCTCAAGGCTGGCAGGTTGACTGTCATCGATGCAACGAATGTTAAGCCCGAAGATCGCAAACCGTTGTTACAATTAGCCAAAGATTATCACTGTTTTGCCGTCGCGATCGCTTTTAATTTACCAGCCGAATTGTGTCACGATCGCAATCAAACTAGATCGAATCGAGATTTTGGCATTCATGTAGTCAAACGACATACCGAAAATCTTAAACGATCGCTCAGGCATTTAGATAAAGAATTTCGCTATGTCCATATCCTATCGAACGTCGAACAAATTAATAACGTCGAAATCGAACGCCAACCGCTGTGGAATAATCGTAAAACCGAAGCGGGGCCATTCGATATTATTGGTGATATTCATGGTTGTTGCGACGAGCTAGAAATCTTACTCGCACAGTTAGGTTACCAACCACACACCGAACCGCAACAGCCTTGCTGGGACTTTCCGACCTATAAACATCCTACCGGACGAAAGGTGATGTTTGTCGGCGATTTAGTCGATCGAGGCATTCGGAATCTAGACTCGATTAAACTCGCCCGCAATATGGTGGCGGCGGGGAGTGCGATGTGCGTTTGCGGCAATCATGAATTTAAACTGCTGCGCTATTTACGCGGTAAAAATGTCAAACTCAATCACGGCTTAGAACTAACAGTCGCCGAAATTGAAGCCATTCCCGAACCAATTCAAACCGAATTTCGAGCCGAATTAGCTAAATTTATTGACTCTTTAATTAGTCACTACATCTTCGATGATGGCAAGCTAGTTATCGCCCACGCTGGACTCAAGGAAGAGCTACAAGGGCGCACTTCCGGGCATGTTCGCTCTTTTGCCATGTATGGCGAAACAACAGGCGAGATCGACGAATATGGGCTACCCGTGCGGGCAAATTGGGCGCGCGAATATCGAGGCAAAGCAACGGTAGTGTACGGACATGTACCAGTAGTCGAAGCAGAATGGCTCAATAATACGATCGATATCGATACTGGCTGTGTATTTGGCGGCAAATTAACGGCGTTGAAATATCCCGAACGCGAGATCGTTCAAGTTCCTGCCGCACGGGTGTATTACGAACCGATAAAACCGCTAGATGCCGAAACTAGCGTGCGGAGTGCCCAGCAAGAAGACGATGATATTTTAGATATCGCCGATGTCTTAGGCAAACGATTTATAAATACTCGCCTGCAAGCAAATATCGCCATTCAAGCAGATCGTTCCGTCGCGGCTCTGGAAGTCATGAGCCGATTTGCCGCCAATCCCAAATGGTTGATATATCTACCCCCAACCATGTCCCCCGTCGCGACTTCTAAATTGCCAGGATATCTCGAATATCCCACCGAAGCCTTCGATTATTATCGATCGATCGGTATTAATGAAGTCGTCTGCGAAGAAAAACACATGGGTTCTCGTGCAGTCATCATTATCTGTCAAGATGAAGCCGCCGTCGAGAAAAGATTTGGCATTACTGGCGAAGGCATCGGCATCTGCTACACCCGCACGGGGCGGAGATTTTTCGATAACCCGACACTCGAAGCTCAAGTATTAGAGCGCGTTCGAGCTGCCTTAACTGCCTGTGACTTCTGGGAACGCCTAGAAACCAACTGGGCATGTTTCGACTGCGAATTGATGCCCTGGTCTGCCAAAGCCCAAGGCTTGCTTAGGGGTCAATATGCCCCCGTTGGCGCAGCCGCAAATCACGCGCTCGATTATGCTAGCAAACTATATCAACAAGCACTCGATCGCGGGGTCGCCGTCGCACCCCAACTCGACAAATTGCAAGTACGATCGACTATGGCACACAAATACGTCGATGCTTACCGTCGCTACTGTTGGACTGTCGATTCGATCGAAGATTTTAAACTTGCACCCTTCCATATTATGGCAACCGAGGGCGCGGTACATGCCAACAAAGACCATATTTGGCACATGCACCAAATCGCCCAAATTTGTCAGTCCGATCCCATCCTCCTCGCCACCACCCACCGCACCGTCAATCTCCAAGACGAAACCGCAGTCACCGCCGCCACCCAATGGTGGGAATCGCTAACCCAAGATGGCGGCGAGGGAATGGTAGTTAAACCGATGCAGTTTATCAATTCTGGTAGTAAAGGCTTAATTCAACCCGCCGTTAAAGTCCGAGGTTCTGAATATCTCCGCATTATATACGGCCCCGAATACGATCTCCCCGAACACCTCGACAGGCTGCGCCAGCGGGGTTTAGGTGCCAAGCGCAATTTGGCATTGCGTGAATTTGCCTTAGGTGTAGAAGCGTTAGAAAGGTTTGTAGCGAAGTTGCCATTACGTCAGGTACATGAATGTGTATTCGGCGTATTAGCCTTAGAAAGCGAACCGATCGATCCGAGATTGTAAACTAAATATTGGCAGCAAATTCAAGGTATGCTCGATCGATTCTCGATTCAGCAGCCCTTTAGCAAAACTGCCAAAATTCTAGCAAAAGCCGATCGCACATCATTATTGAGCTACGATCGAGTAATCGAATCATTGATGACTTACCATGACAGTTGCCTCATCTCCCACACCCGTCTTAGTCACACAACGCGCAGATCGGGTTTGGATTGCCAAATTATTAACCTGGGCAGACTTTTCTGTTGAAGGCGATAGTCGCGAAGATGCCCTATCGAAACTAGACCAACAAGTCAAAGCACAGCTAGCCGATGGCGAGATCGCATACCTAGACTTGCCATTGGTACCAGCCAAGAATCCCTGGCTGGAAATCGCAGGAAAATACCAAAACGATCCTAACTGGGACGAATACCAAGCAGCCATCGCCGAAGCACGTCAAGCAGCCAATGAAAGCGAAGGCATTTGGCTAGAAGGAGATACCGCTCGATGACGCTGTGGGTATTAGATACAGATAGCCTATCTTTATTAGAGCGAGGAAATCCCAAGATTCAGGAGCGACTAAGCCAAGTAAACGCCGACTCAGTGGCAATATCAATCGTGACCGCCGAAGAAAAAATGAAAGGCAGATTGGCAGCGATTAATAGTCTATCTGGAATCGAACGGATCGTTCGCGTAGCGTCGGCTCTGCCGAGTCGTCTTGCTCTTGCCTATAGAGCCTTGCAATCCTCGATTGAAGATCTGCAAACACTACCAATTTTGCCATTCTCAGAATTAGCCAAAGACAGATATCGCGATCTACTCCAGCAAAAAATTCGTGTTGGTAGTCACGATCTGCGAATTGCCGCGATTGTCTTATCTGTCGAGGGGATTTTGGTCACTCGCAATCGCCGCGACTTCGAGAAAGTCCCAGGTTTACAGCTAGATGACTGGTCTTAATCTGTATATTTAGTCTTATCTAAAATCTAGCCAAAAACTTTCCTTCTCACAATTTAAGTAGACTGAAGTTGTTTCTCTATTTCGATTTAGATGACGATCGTTATTAACCGATCGATCCCAGACTTTAAAGAAATATCATACAGGTTTCCAGATTTTTCGCCAATTATC
>NZ_JANYJC010000195.1 GCF_025361915.1 Chamaesiphon sp. GL140_3_metabinner_50 | reverse complement strand
CAATGACCAGCGAGTGCTTCCTCGATCGAGTTGTCCACAACCTCATATACTAAGTGATGGAGTCCTCGCGAATCTGTCGAACCAATATACATCCCAGGACGGAACCGGACAGCTTCTAGTCCTTCTAGAACCCGAATATTGCTGTCATCATAATCAGTAGTCATAACAATTAACTAGAATATTTGGTGTCAGATGCGAACATGTTAATAGTTATTTGTGGAGCGACTGCGACGGGAAAATCTGGGTTGGCGATCTCCATTGCACAACGTCTCAATTCGGTAATCATCAGTGCAGATTCACGTCAAATCTATCGAGAGTTTGATATTGCTACGGCAAAAGTATCTAGTACTGAGCTAGCTTTGACACCACATTATTTGGTTAGTACTTTTGATCCTAATTATACTGTAACGGTTTCTCAATATCAATCGCGGGCACAGATCTTAATCGATCGATTTCAACAGCAGGGGAAGATCCCGCTATTAGTTGGTGGTACGGGGCTGTATATCAAGTCTGTAGTCAAGGGAATGAAGATGCCCCGCGTCGCTGCAAATGAGGATTTACGATCGCAATTAACTAATCTCGGTCAGGTGCAATGCTACCAGATTTTACAACAAGTCGATCCTCAAGCCGCTAGTAAAATTTACGCCAACGATCCGAGACGCACAATTCGAGCTTTGGAGGTTTATTATGTCACGGGGCAGACTATTTCTAGTCAGCAGGGCGAATATCCACCAAGTTATCCAATTCTCCAGATTGGTTTGGATTGCGAGAATTTGGACATCCTCGCTCAACGCATTGAGCAACGCACACAGCAGATGATTGAATTGGGTTGGGAGAATGAAGTTAGATATTTAGGGGCTAAGTATGGGTGGGATTTACCATTACTAAAGACTTTAGGATATGCCCAAATGCAACAGTATTTAGAGGGTAAGATAAGTTTAGTAGAAGCGATCAATCTGACGACCTTACTCACTCGTCAATTTGCCAAACGTCAACGCACTTGGTTTAAAGCAATCCCAAATATTGAGTGGTTTGATAGCAACGATCCAATTTTACTCGATCGAGTCTGGACAAGAGTACAGGAATTTCGGGGTAATTAACAGCATGTCTATCTCCAAAGAATAATACAAAGCATGAAGCTGATGAATATACACAGCAGCATTGAATTAAACGCAGCATCACTGGCGTATGAATTTAGACAGGAGAGGTACCAAAGTTTATAAGTTTTTTTGATAATTTGATACTTGCCTAAGTAATAGTCAATTACAATTACTTCTCCTTTAGAACTATGTTGAGCAATATAAGCATTATTCCATTTCAAAGATTCTTGAATTGCATATATAGGTGGACAGTCTAGTTTTTTGACAGCAGAAGCATGATTAATTTTAAACCCTGGATATTCAGCTTGCAGCCTTTCTTTTAAATATTGTTCGTCGCATTCATAATCAAAACTTCTTGCCTGTTGTAATTTAGCCGATCCATAAGTATAAATCCAAGTATCTTTGTCTGAATCAATTCCACTCAGACTTTCTACTGCAAATCGGTCGAGAGACTTTTCATTCATATTTAATTTCTCTGTTTATCGATCGTCACAATTTCATTTTATCAGTTTGACTAACGATCGGGAGATGACAATGATAAAGATAGTGTTTGCTTGCCACTTGGTAGCATTTTTTTAATTAAGTCAATTGTGGGGGTGAGTCGTTGCGGAAAATCGTCGTAACATGTATCGTCAAATTTGTATGTCAATGACCGTAAAGATCGTCACACACTAGGGTGAAATGACGATGAGATAATGGTTTAGCTAAGATCGAAGTAACTAAGCCCCTCTTCACACTCATGGGAATAACGATCATGAACCAAAATTTGACGCTATTTGAGTCAGACTTCGCTAACAAGCCAGTTACAACACTAGCTGACTATATCTATCCAGCTATCCAAAAACAATATGTCACCATCCTGACGCTAGAAGCAGATGTGCTGGCTGATGATGATGTAGACGCAGTACATCAGATGCGGGTGAGTCTCCGCCGATTACGATCGCAAATTCAGGCATTTGGCTCAATTTTGGATATCCCCAAAGTGATGGGAGACAAATCGATCGGTAAAATTGCTAAAGTATTAGGGAAAGTTCGCGATTTGGATGTCTTACATGATACTTTCAAAACTTATCGAATAGATTTGCCAGATGCTGAAAAAATATATTTAGAAAAAGTAACTTCAACACTTATTAAACGCCGTCGCAAGGAGATTGCAAAAGTTAAATTAATGCTCAATGAGCGAGATTATCAATACTTTAAATTAGGTGTTAATAATTGGCTCAACAATCATCAATATCTGCCAACTGCACAAGTAGAAATCGGGTCAATTTTACCAGATCTACTATTACCAGTAGTTGGACAACTATTCCTTCATCCTGGCTTATGGAGTAATTTAGACTCGTCCCTAGATCAAAAGTTGGCAGTTTCTCAGTTATTAATTAGCCACGGGGACATCTTACACAATTTTCGCAAACAAGTTAAAGCTACCCGCTATCTGCTAGAAATGTTTGTCGATCGATACCCACCGCGCTATCTTGATTATCTGAGAGAGATTAAACAAGTCCATCAACTATTTGGCAATATTCAGGATAATATGGTACTGGATAAGTTTATTCACAAAGTTTTGGGCAAACAGGCACCAACTAAATTACCAACACTTTACGATCGAATCGCTCAAAATAATCAGCTCAATTGGCAGGCTTGGCAGCCAATTCAATATCGATACCAGCAGTCAGCAACTAGACAAGAATTTCAGCTATTACTGATTCAAGACTTGAATTTAGTTGAAAGTTGAAAGTTAGCTTTGTGCAAGCCACAGGGATTGGATCTGCTATTGTTAGATAATTTATATGGATAATTGCGATTTAGCTATTGATTACTCAAGTTTGGAATGGTTGGAATTACCGCCCCTGGATCCGGATACAATCTGGGCAATTGTTAATGAATCGATCTCCGATCTACAGGTAAATCAGACATTATGGCACTATTTGGGCTATCGATACAATCGAGTGGATCATAGCTGGGATCTCAGTCAAGTAGCTCCAGAGTGGCTGTCAGTTTACCCCACACCACCAGATTTTATCGCAAGTCGTCCGGCAACGGTCAAGCTGACTCGATCAATTCCCACAGAGCATAAGCAACTACTCAAGGAACAACTCGGTTTTAAGGGTTATAAGATTGGTGAATTTGGCCCGCGTCAAACCAGGCGGGCGACGGCGGCTAGTTGGTTGTTAAGCTATCTAGCCAGCACGGTATAGTAGTTTTGAGCATTTTATTCTAAGGAGACAATATGGCACGGGTAATGATCGTGGGTGCGGGTGGAGTCGGGAATGTTGTCGCACACAAATGCGCCGCACGAACTGAGTTTACAGATATTTTACTAGCAAGTCGGAGCGTTGATAAATGCGATCGAATTGCAGCGCGGATTAATTCACCAAAAGTCACGACAGCCGCTCTAGATGCGGATACTGTCGCGAATACAGTCAAACTGATTAAAGAGTTTCGTCCCGATCTCCTGATTAATGTGGCACTCCCTTATCAAGATTTGGTATTGATGGATGCTTGTCTGGAAACTGGCATTCACTATCTGGATACTGCTAATTATGAGCCGATCGATGTCGCCAAATTCGAGTATAGTTGGCAATGGAAATATCAAGATAGATTTAAAAATGCTGGATTGACAGCAATTCTCGGTTGTGGTTTCGATCCTGGCGTAACGGGTGTCTTTAGTGCCTACGCGCTCAAACATTACTTTGATGAAATCCACTATCTAGATATCATCGATTGCAACGACGGCAATCATGGTAAAGCATTTGCGACCAACTTTAATCCCGAAATTAACATTCGTGAAATCACCCAAGTCGGGCGATATTTTGAGAATGGTGAGTGGGTAGAAGTACCAGCATTATCGATTCATCGGCCGATTCCTTATCCCGAAATTGGCGATCGCGAATCATATTTACTCTATCATGAGGAACTAGAATCTTTAGTCAAAAATATCCCCACACTCAAACGAGCGCGGTTTTGGATGACGTTTTCTGAGAACTATATTACTCATCTGCGAGTATTAGAAAATATTGGGATGACACGTATCGATCCGATCGATTATGAAGGTCAACAAATTGTACCATTGAAATTCCTAAAAGCTCTTTTGCCGGAACCTGCTTCTCTCGCGACAAATTACACCGGACAAACATCGATTGGTTGTCATATAACTGGCATTAAAGATGGTGTAGAGAAAAAATATTATGTTTATAATAACTGTCAACATGCAGCCGCATATGCAGAAGTAGGAGCACAAGGAATTTCTTATACAACTGGTGTACCTGCTGTAATTGGTGCGCTGATGATTGTCAATGGAAATTGGCAGCAGCCCGGTGTATTCAATGTTGAAGAATGCAATCCAGATCCGTTTATGGAATTATTAGGTCCAATGGGATTACCTTGGCATGAAGTAATCGATGGCGTATCGCCATTTGCTAATTAATCATTCTTAGTACTCCAGCATCGTTATTTATCCCCCTAGCCCCCATTAGAAAAGGTTGGCTCTTACTCCCTCCCCTTTCCACGGGGAGGGCTGGGGTGGGGTGAAAATCTACAGCATTACCCTAATTCCTAAATTCCTTGAGTAAACATGTCCCAAAATAACGACGCAATTTTAGCAACCATTCCATCACCTTGTTTTGTATTAGAAGAACAATTGCTCGATCGAAATTTAGCGATATTCGATCGAGTCCAAAAATCAGCCCCAATTCGCGTTATGCTCGCGCTGAAAGGGTTTTCCCTCTTTCATAGCTTCCCCCAGATTCGCACTACCCTCAAGGGTGCTTCCGCTAGCTCCCTGTGGGAAGCACGACTAGCCGCAGAAGAATTTGGGACTGAAGTGCATGTATACTCGCCAGCTTATCGAGCTGAAGATCTGCCAGAGATTTTGCCCTATGCCTCTCACCTGACTTTCAATTCGATCGGTCAATGGGAACAATTTCGTCAACAGATTGCCGCTCATACGCCGAATAAACCGTCTGTAGGCTTGCGAATCAATCCCCAGTACTCACCAGTCAAAACCGCGCTCTACAATCCCTGTCAACCCTCTACCAGACTAGGGGTTTCAGCAGCACATCTGGGCGATACGTTGCCAGAGGGGATCGATGGATTTTTATCCCACAATTTATGTGAGAGCGACTCATTTGCCTTGGAAAAAACGATCGCCAATATCGAAAAACTATTTGGAAAGTTTTTACCACAACTCAAGTGGCTAAATTTCGGTGGAGGTCATTTGATGACGCGCAAAGATTATGATGTGAATCATGCGATCGAGGTGTTAAATGCTTTCCATCATCGCCATCCTCACATTCAACTACTGATGGAACCTGGTTCGGCAATTGCCTGGGAAACAGGATTTTTGATCGGTAAAGTATTAGATCTAATTCCCACCGACAATCTGGTAAATGTGATGTTAGATGTCTCATTTACCGCTCATATGCCCGACTGTTTAGAGATGCCTTACAAGCCAGCGATTCGCGGCGCACATGAGCCGGAAGCCGGAGACACAATTTATCGGATGGGTGGTTCTAGTTGTCTGGCTGGTGACTTTTTAGGTGACTATGCTTTCGAGCGGGAATTGGCGATCGGCGATCGGATTATTTTTGAAGATATGATGCATTATACAATGGTCAAAACTTCAACATTTAATGGTGTCGTTCATCCCGCGATCGGACGGATCGATAAAGATGGTAAGTTTGCGCTCTGGCGAGAGTTTGCCTATGAGGATTATCGAAATCGATTAGGTTGATGTTCAGGCATCCTCTCAGATACCCGACTTCTTGAAGAAGTCGGGTATCTATCCATTAATTCTACCAAAAATATCCCGATCTAATCCTCGTGCGCTGTTCGATCGGATCGTGTTCTAGGATATATTCGCGAGTAATTACAGCTTGCGCGCGCAGATTTGCAACCTCACTTTCGGCAATTTCAGTATCTGTAGATAACAGAATTACTTGTTGACTAGCTGTGGGAAAATAACGCTCGATCAGATTGGTACGGTGGGATGAATCTAATCTACCCAATGGTGTATCGATCGCAATCGGTAATTGTCGCCCAGATACTCGTGCTAACCCCCATAATAGTGCGATCGCGAGGAGTTGTTTTTCGCCTGCGGAAAGTCGATGTTTTGGTAATAATTTGCCCTCACGATCGTGGAGAGATAGCGTGAAGGTGCTACTATCGATCGTTACCCGTTGGACGAGTTCGGATTTGTGCAACAGGTAGCGAAAACATTCGGTGACTTCATTTTCAAGTCTATTAATCTTTTTGAGTGTAAGTTTGGCTTTAAAGATTTCTAGTGTGGCTTTGACTTTGGCGACAGACTCAATAATGTGCAGATCGTTTTTTAGTTTAATATTAGTTTCAGTATAAGTAGCTAATTCTTGCTTGGTTTTGGTAATAGTGCGAGCGAGATCTACATATCGACGTTCGTTGACAATTTTATCAGCTTTGAGTTGAGATACTAATTCGCGGGCGGTGGTTTCTTGATTTTTGAGGCGGGTATATTCTTCTGGCGATGCGGCTGTGGCAATTTGCCGATCGATAAAATCTAATTCTGCTTCGAGTTTGGTTAATTGAGTTTGTAATTCGCTGACTTGATTAATTTCGCGATCGAGATCTAATTTGAGGATATTATCTAACTGTTCGATCGCTTCTAAATCGGCATTCAACCAGGCGGGTGGATCTAATTTAGCATCTTGCTTTAAGCTTTGATTTTCAAGTTCTAAAAAGGCTTGAATATCGGTAAGGCGATCGGTTGATATCGATTGCTGCTGAAGATAATCGAGCAACCGAATATCGCGATCGACTAATAAATCGAGTGCAGCAATGGCTTGTTGATGGCGTAATTCGATCTCTGCTTGTGATCGCACTTGCGCGAGTAAAGGTGTAATTAAAGCTAAAGGTAAATTACCTGCGGCTATGCTGCCTAGCTCTGCTCGAAGCCGATCGATTTGAGTTTGAATAGCTTTCGATTCTAATTCTAATTCCTTGCCTTGTGCGGCAATTTTGCCCCCTTCTAGCACAAATTTATCGAAAGCTTGTTGCTCGCGATCGAGTGCAATTTCTAGTTTAGTATCGAGCTTGGCTACTTCGGCGGCTAATTCGGTAATTTCTGACTGTTGCTGCTCTACTCTAGCTTCAATTTCGTCGATCGCCTCTAATTGATTTTTTGTTGCAACATCTCGCCGTTTTCTACTTAGCAATACATCTAAATCTGTCGCTAGTCGTTCGGCTAATTCTAAACCTAGTAATGATTGAATTGCATCGAATACAGCTACAGGTGGTATTTCTTGCGCTGCTAATTCCTTTACCTGTTCGCCATCGAATAAAAATAGATTAGAAATTCCCAATGGCAGCAGATTTTCAATATATTCATCCCAAGTATTTAGTAAAGTCTTATCAGCCCAATCATTTACTAAGATGCCTAAAGTATCCTTACCATCTTTGGGGTTGCGTTCCCAATATCTAACGATCCGAATATCGCGCATGTCGCCATCTTCGGCGATCTGAAATGCTAATTCGATCCGCACTTTTTCGGCTGGTAATATTTGCTGACTGACACACTGCGTCAGGAAATCACCATAACTCAAATTTCCCCGCGTCGAACATTGAGCGCGCGCACCATATAAAGCCAAGCGAATGGCATCCATAATCGTCGTTTTACCGCCACCATTCATGCCCCCAATCAGAATAATCGGACGGCTATCTGCTGAGGTATCCGGTAGTAAATTAATTGTATTCTTACCGAGATAAGAACCGAAGTTTTCTAAAACCAGTTCGCGGAAGAGCATAGGGGACGGGGGGACTGGGGGACGGGGGGACTGGGGGACGGGGGGACGGGGAGACTGGGAGACTGGGAGACTGGGGGACTGGGAGACTGGGGGACAGATAAATTTTTAATTCAAAATCTTTCTTACTTCTTACTCCTTACTCCTTACTCCTCACTCCCATCTCCCATCTCATAACAGATCGGCTAAACTAATATCTCTTTCTAGCAGGCAGGCATGACCGCTAAGGGGTAGTAAAGTCGTTTTTGACTTAGCAAGGTGTTGTTGGAGAAAGCGCACCTCCATTACCGATGGGAGCAGCCTGTCGTGTTCCCCGGCAATTAGCTCTGTGGGGATATCGATAATTGCTGGCAACACCGAATTTATCTGAAACTGGCGTAATAACTTGAGTCGCCAAGCCGCAGTTTGCGGTCGAACTGAGAGCATTGCATCGACTAAATTTTGGCGATCTTCGGGGGTAACTCGATCGATATTAGTGAGAAAATTGGCGAGAATCCGCGCCGATAATGGATACATACTATCTGGCAACAGGCTAGAAAGCGCGCTGCCTTCAGTCAACCACGGCAACCGAACGAACGAAGAAGCCGGATTGATCAGCACTAATTTGTCAACTTGGGCGTTGAGCTTTCCGGCAACTTGCATCGCCCAACAAGCACCAAATGATTCGCCACAAAGGTACAGTTCTCGACCTTCGGTTAGTTCTGTGGTGATAAACTGGATCGATCGATCTACCAATCCATGCCAATCGGTACGGTCGTCGCTGGCAATTGCCAAACACCGCAGATCGAATCTAGCCGCTAATCGATCTATTTGTTTGTAAAATAACTTACCCGTTCCATCCATCCCCGGAAAGAATACAAATAATGGTAGATGTGGCTGCGCGGGTCGAGGTTGAAAAAAACTTAGGGGATGAAGCTGCATTATTTAGGCTGCGAGCAGGTCAGCAACTTGTTGTGATAGGGTGGCGGTGAGATCTTTTACTACTTTACCAGCTTGACGACCGTGGTAACCATCTCGGTACGGCGCGATCGAAAACGGCGTACCAATCCGAATTGTCGCCTGTTGATAGAGTACGGCTGGATGCCAGCCATCTTTGGTAAATAGTGGCTCTAAAGGGTCTAGATAATGTAACACGCTCAGTGGCACGGCTGGCCATTGAATTTCTGCTTGGGAACAAATTGCTACTGGCAAAATCTGTAAGTTGGGCACTTTTGCTTGCAGTGCTAGATGAGCAAAGCCGCGATAAAAAGCACACAACCCCTTCGGCGACGGCGTTGCCAGCATCGGAGCTGCACCTTCAGGAAAAATGCCGATCGTTTTACCCCGATCGAGTATTTGGGTAGAATGCTGGAGTAGATCCTTATACCAGTCATTATTACTCAACGGAAACCCGCCACAACTGAGCAACACTTCTCGCAAGACAGGGACGTTCCCCATATAGCGATGGCAGGCAAAGTTAATCGGCGTATTCAGAAAACTAGTCAGTATAAAGGGATCGAGGAAGCTACGGTGATTGCAGACAATTAGTAGTGGGCCACATTGAGGCAAGCGTTCGAGGTTTTGTACCTTAACATCAATCCCCAACCAACCGAATAGATCTTGAGCGATGGCGGTAGCATAGCCATCGAATGGGGCGATTGACTCCAATAAATTCATGCGGTTACTTGAAAGGGAGTGCGGTGCCACAGGGAGAGTTTAGATCTCCACCCATGTCGGTAATTATGTTTCGGTCTGAATCTAGAGGGATTAAAGGATTAATATTTTGCTAATACTTTTGATTTTAGCCATATTTTTCACGATCGGGTAGTTTTGGGAGATGGGAGTAAGGGACTGAGGTTGAATCCTAAAGCCTAAAACCTAATACCTAATACCTAATTAAAATCGGTCAACCATTTAGCTTGCTAAAAAATGAGGGGTCGATGCGGCGGAAGGTCAGACTAATGCGACCATCCATCACATTCGCTCTTTTGATAGCATGACTCCAAAATTCTTGAGTTTTTTGGCTCATATACATCAACGAACCATGCGGTAATAAATAATTTAGCCGTTGCTCGTAATCGGCTTTCGATCGAAAGGAAAGTTTTCGTTCGGTACCCAGCGAGATAATAATAATCTGAGTACCATCTTCCAAATTATCGATTTCATCGGAGTGGAACCCCATCTTATCGCGACCATCTTGATAATAGTTGACTAGACAACTATTTGGTTCAAATCCCAATGTTTCTTGGATCTGTTTGCATACAGGTTGCAGTAAAGAGTGCATCGGCTGGATTTCGTAGGTCAAACCAGAATAATTATAAGGCAATCCGAAGCAAGCAGTTTTACGCGCACTAATCCGTAGATCCCACTCAATGCGATCGCGTAATTGAGTATATAGTTTGGTTGCGGCTATTGGTGATAGATAGCTGGGGCAAATTGTAACTTCTGGCTCAGTCATTTTGACAGTAGAAAGTGGAAAGTGAGTAGTGAATGGTTAAAAGATATTCTAATCAGATCGGCAAGTTTCAAGGTGAGGACTCAGATCCCCGACTTCTCCAAGAAGTCGGGGATCTCGAAGGTACTACTATCGCACTCGATCGATCTCTGAGCATGTCTATTGTAATTTAGCTAAATCCAGATATTCAGAAATCGAATCTGCCAATTTGTCGAAAATTTCTTCGCGTTGACTGGCGTACTCTGGTACCTCCGTGGTGAGGGGCGATAGATGGCGGCGGGAGCGGATCTGATTGAGCCACTGTCTGCGCCATGTTCCATTATCGAAGATGCCATGTAAATATGTGCCCCAAAGCTGGAGTTTTCGATCGACAATCCCCAGACTTTCATCACTAAATAATTGCTCGTACTCATCGCTAGCAAGTCGATTCTCGTTCCGAGACGCTTCTGCTGAGGCAGAGGCTCCGCCAACGCGAACGGGGTGCCATTGGGTGGTACCTTGATGGATTTCGTATCCAGAAATTGCGATGCCGGGGTGGGGGTAATTGGTGGTAGCAGTGCGTTGGCTGGTAGTTTTGGTTTCGGAAATCTTGGTTTGGAGTGGGAATAGGTTCAAGCCAGGATATTCGCCCGGAATACCTTCGATGCCTGTCGGATCGTTAATGGTAGTACCGAGCATTTGGAAACCGCCACAAATCCCCATAATCGTACCGCCATTAGCCAGATAATCTGGTAGTACTGGGGCGATACCCGTTTGACGCAACCAATTGAGATCGGCAATTGTTGTTTTTGAGCCGGGTAAAATTACCGCATCGCAGCTATTTAGTTCGTCTTTAGTTGTAATATATTTAAGATTGACTGTTGGTTCGGCATCGATCGGATCGAAATCGGTAAAATTGGAAATGCGGGGAAATCTGATAACTCCAATTGTTAAATCGGCATTCGGTTTACGCGATCGCCGCTCTAATAAGTCTAACGAATCTTCAGATGGAAATACCTGGTCTAACATCGGAATTACCCCAATTACCGGAATCCCCGTTCGTTCCTCCAACCAAGTAATTCCCGACTCTAAGAGCGATCGCTGTCCCCGAAATTTATTAATAATAAAGCCTTTAATTAATGCGCGTTCCTCAGGTTCTAATAACTCTAAAGTCCCGACAATATGTGCGAATACCCCACCTCGATCGATATCGGCAACTAACACCGTATTTGCCTGTAAATAACTCGCCACGCGCATATTAGTCAAATCGCGATGTTTGAGATTAATTTCTGCCGGACTCCCCGCACCTTCACAGACAATATAATCGAATTCTAAGGCTAATTTATCCAAACAATCGGTAATTGCCGCCCACCCGCGATCGAAATAATCGCGATAATAATCCGCCGCCTGGACTCTCCCCACCGCCGTACCCATTAAAATTACCTGAGAAGTCATATCGCCCTGCGGCTTGAGCAGAATGGGATTCATCTCCACTCTCGGCTCGATTTTCGCCGCCCACGCCTGTACCGCCTGAGCGTGACCCATTTCTTTACCATCGGCGGTAATATAGGCATTCAGAGCCATATTCTGCCCCTTGAAAGGGGTGACGTTCCACCCTTGGCGTACCAACAGCCGACAGATCGCAGCGGTAATTAATGATTTGCCAGCGTGGGATGTGGTGCCCACAACCATAATAGATTTAGTCAATTTGGGGGAAGATGGGATGAGTACAGTTAGCTATTGTAAGCATAAATCGATTGAGATGGATCGTGAGATAATTCACCACCAACAACACGCATCTAGGCATCGGTTTTTTCGATCGCTAAGTCCAATCGATCGCTATCCCAAACCTGCTAAATTAAAATGGGCATATTACTCTACATCTACCAGTGGCTAAATTACCAGATCCAGTACTTACCAATATCTTTACCCTGCAACGCCGAATTATTGAATCGATCGATGCAACTACCACCTTAGCATTCAGACTATTCGCACAGTGGGGCGAAACCACCACAGCCTTATCAGAACTTGAAGAACTCCAAAATATACAAGAACGGCTGAGATCTAAGTATTCTCGACTGAACACCCTACTGTTAAAAGTTGCAGAGTCTCAACCAATCGCCTCAGCAGATATGTTAAATTTGTTATATCGGACGATTGAGGTAGCTGAAGCCACTTTAGATGCCAGTATTGCCAGTTTGCAAGAAATTCAACGGAATTGGAACTAATCATGAGTGAAGAATTTAGAATTCCCGATGCTGAAACTAGAGCTAAAAATCTGGCTAGTTTAAAAGCTGTCGTTCATCAATTAGATATTGTAAATTTGATGCTAGATGAAGCGATCGCATTAGTCGATCGAGATTTGCTCCAACAACGTCGAGCCAGATTATTATACAAATCTAACTACATCCCTACAGAAACAGTTGAGAACTAGTTGACGATCGGCTCTTCCACGCTGATGAGGGCAGCTAGATCGATTTGACATTATCCTTGACTTATGTCAGAATAATAGTACGTACGCTAAGTAATTAGCCAAATGAAATCTACATCAGTTAATAGTGTTTCGTTAACGTCTGGGCAAGCATTGAGGGCACCACACAGCACGGGTTACAGAATTAAGTTACTATCCCAGTTGCTGTATCGAAAATGTAGCGATCGATTAGAACCTTATGGGCTGACACCGTTTCACTGGTTGGTACTCTGTTGCTTGTGGCAAGAGGATGGAATGCCGACTTCTGATATCGGTGAGAAATTGCAGCAAGTAGGTGGTACTTTGACAGGAGTGCTAGATCGGATGGAGGAACGCGGCTTCGTCAGGCGGGAACGCGATCGTCAAGATCGGCGGATCTGTCGGATTTGGTTGACAGATGCGGGGATCGAACTAGAGCAGGTGTTACCGCAGGTAGTCGCCGACTTACATGAGGAGACTTGGGAAGGTGTTTGTACTGAAGATCGAGAGCGATTTTCACAAGTACTCAACCAAGCGATCGCCAATCTCAGCTAAGGATACCTCGATTATTTCCGGTAGGCGTAGCCAACGCTGCTCGAAATTCATCCGATCGACAGAAGTGTTAAATTCTTAATGCTGGCATAATAGTACGCACATGAAGTATTTAGCGATCGTTATATTGCCAAACTACCAGAGTTAACTGGTTAGTAATTTTGGTGAGATTGGTAAACAGCTATTTTTAATAAGAAAGAATGATGCAAAATACGATCGCAAATGAAGGACACAATGGAGCCGATCCGAATAAAATTATAGTCTCAGAACGAGAGTTGACTACCGATAGAATCGATTTTAAAGACCGGATTCTACCGACAACAGCGATACCAGAAGTCGAAACAGCATCAACATTAGATCGTCAGCCAAAACCGAAACAGAAAAAGCCGATCGCGCTAATTCTAGCAGGATTGGGGATTGGGGCGATCGCGGCTAGTGGATTTGGTTATCGATACTGGCAATTTATTTCCACTCACCAAACGACAGATAATGCCACAGTGGTTGGGCATGTCCACCAAATTAGTAGCAAAATTGGGGGCACCGTCGCCCAAGTATTAGTAACAGATAACCAGCAAGTTCAACCCGGACAATTGTTGGTAAAACTCGATCCTCAAGACTACGAAAATAAAGTTCAGCAAGCCCAAGCCGCACTAGAATCAGCCCGAAGACAGGCAAACGCCGCGCAGGCGGGTATCGCCCTAGCATCCCAAACGACTACCGGAAAAACGAGTCAAGCTCAAGGCGATGTCAGCACCGCGCAAGCCGGAATCGCCACCGCTCAAGCAGTCGTGCAAGAAGCCCGAACCGGAATTCCCGCCGCGCAAGCCGCCGTGCAAGAAGCCCAAGCAGGCATCCCGCTAGCTCAATCGCAAGTAGCCCAAGCCGATGCCAATGTGCAAAAAACGCAGGCTGACTTCAACCGCTACAGCAGTTTATACAAGCAAGGTGCGGTAGCTGGGCAACAATTAGATACAGCCAGAGCCGCTTATGCAGTCGCCCAAAGTCAAAAAAGTTCTGCCCTCCAGAGCGTGCAACAAGCGCAAGCTAGACTAGCCGCCGCCAAAGTCGGTGTCGCCCAAGCACAATCGAAACTAGCACAAGCCCAAGAAGGCATTACTAGTGCCAGAGCCAAACTCGCCGCATCGCGCGGGGGCTTGCAACAGGCTACAGCTAGCGGACAACAGACAGCAGTCAGCCGCAGCCAATATGCAGCAGCCCAATCTGCAATTGCTCAATCTCAAGCATCATTAAAAGATGCTCAGTTGCAGTTATCATATGTAAATATTACTGCTGCTACAGCGGGCAGAATCGGTCGCAAAAATGTCGAAGTTGGCAATCGGGTGCCAGCCGGATCGCCACTAATGGCGGTTGTAGATAATGATTATTGGGTAGTTGCGAATTTTAAGGAAACGCAATTAGATAAAATCAAGTCTAAACAGGTGGTGGAAGTTAAGTTAGATGCTTTCCCCAGCCATCCTTTTAAAGGTTATGTCGATAGTATTTCGCCAGCTTCTGGGGCGCAGTTTTCGCTATTACCACCCGATAATGCGACGGGTAATTTTACCAAAATCGTCCAACGAATTCCGGTCAAAATCAGATTAGATCCTCAAAGTATCAAGGGTTATGATACGCGGATTACCCCTGGGATGTCTGCTGAAGTAAGTGTTGAGATTCCGTAGCTAAGTAGCTGGGTATCAATATTTATTAAATAGAGATTGCCTGAAACCTATGTGGTGGGCACTGCCCACCCTACTAACTACGTTTTCAGTGGGTAGATCCCCCCTAACCCCCCTTAAAAAG
>NZ_JANYJC010000153.1 GCF_025361915.1 Chamaesiphon sp. GL140_3_metabinner_50 | reverse complement strand
CTCCCTCCCCTTTATAAGGGGAGGGCTTTTCTTGCTCCCTCCCCTTTATAAGGGGAGGGCTGGGGTGGGGTAAAGATCTACGCAACAATCCAAATAACTCGTATTAGTGAAAAATTGATTAATCCTGTACAAATAACGCATCGGTATTGATAAATCCGCGCACGACTTCAGGATTTGCCGTCCGACACAGATCGTCAGGTGCTGGTGGTGGCGATTTCCAGATCGTTAATTGAATTGGCTGCGGCTTATACTCCGTACTGGGATGTAGAACATGGGGACAATTAGATACGATCGCCAGAACATTCATTTCCGCACGCAAATCGATATAACTACCCGCTTTTTCGCAGGTGCGATCGTATTGTAAATAGCCATCGGGCGATACAGCTACACGACTGAATAGATTGATATTCGGCATCAAATCCTTCCGAGTTAAACCCCGTTTGCCCAAGGCTTTGAGAAAATTATTGCGCGAGTTGTTGAAGTCGCCGTCGCCATAATTTACCTCATTACTCGTTCTGTTACTACAGCCACAGATTAAGTCATGACAGCCGGATGTATCGCTAGTAATCGAGCACAAGATTCTGCCCATATCCGAGTACAGCACCATCCCTTGTTTGAGGAAGGCATTGAACTGAATTTTGGCTGTGTCGGCAACATTCAACCGTTCGATCGGATTGTCGGCATTGTAGCAAGCCAGAGCCACCCCATGCGAACCAGCTAAGTCAGTAATGCGAAGCGTGTTGCCCCGCTTAATAATGCCGTGCCAGTAGTCGCCACCGGGTAGCTTTTCATCGAGTAGCACTAAGCTGGGATCGATGTCGGGATGTAAGGCTAGAGTAGTATTCATCGTCAGTTCTCTAGATTGGGTGTGTAATTGGGTCACAGGTGGAAAAATATCCACAGCCGAGGAAATACCACAGCTTATGCTGAAGTGGTTCTCCCGGGCTTTTATCCCGCCGTGTGACCGAATTATTGGTGTTTATTCACACCCAATCGGCTGCTTCTCTCGGACCAGTCATCGAGGATGTCTCGACCGGAACCCTAGAAGCGATCCTGACTTATGTTTTGATAATTTTGGCAACTTTTTTAGCCAACTTGGATAAATCATAGCAGATCGAATTCAAAAAGTGAACAAGTTCCGCATATTCTCTCAGCTACCAAATAAAAGTATCTGATAATACCTTCGATCGGCTAAGATTAGTTGTTTGCGATCGCCAAACCAATAAAATATTGTATGCTTAGATACAATTTATCGATCGGCAATGCTGGTAGTTTGATTCTCCAGGCTAACTAGCTCGCCAAAGATCGAACATTCAGCAAATTGACTTAGGCAATTTGAGCCGCCAATTTTTAGATAAATTTCAAACAAATCAGTGAGGATTTTCATGCAGCATCGATCTTTATTATCAACTTGTCTATTATTTACATCAGCTATATTTCTGACGGTTAGCTGTAGTAATCCAGGGGCAAGTAATAAACCTGCGACGGATTCTGCTTCCCCTGCTCCATCTGCATCTAGTGTTGCAACTACTGATGTCAAAGCAAATGTTAGAATGGGTTTTAGTGCTTGGCCGGGATACTTTCCCTGGCAAGTTTCCCAAGAACAAAAAATCTTTGAAGCTAATAAAGCAGTAGTAGATTTAAAATGGTTTGATGGCTATTTAGATTCGATTTCTGCTCTGAATGCCGGGAAGCTAGATACTAATAATCAAACATTAGGAGATACGGTCGCTTCAGTTGCTGGCGGTGCGGATTTGGTAGTGGTAATGACCAATGATAACTCTACAGGTAATGATAAAGTCATTGTCAATAAAAGCATCAAGTCAGTTGCCGACCTTAAAGGTAAAAAAGTTGCCGCCGAGGAAGGAACAGTAGATCACTTTTTATTATTACAGGGTTTAAAGAAAGCTGGGATGACGGCCAAAGATATTAAGTTTGTACCGCTGGAAACTGGCAAAGCTGCGGCGGCTTTTGCTGCTGGACAAGTAGATGCAGTTGCTGTATTTGCACCTTTCACAACTCAAGCTCTTAAATTGCCAGGAAGTAGGGAGCTATTTAGCTCTAAAGATTTCCCTGGCGCGATTTCCGATCACTTAGTTTTTACTAGGAAATTTGTTAACGAACACCCTGAAAAAGTCCAAGCCATTGTTGATAGTTGGTTTGCTACTCTAGATTATATTAAAGCCAATCCCGATGCTGCTAATAAAATTATGGTCAAACGGGCAGGAGTTAGCGATGTTGACTATAAAGAATACGCACAAGGAACCAAGATTTTTACTGTTGAAGAAAACCTCAAAGCTCTTCAGGCTGGTAATGATATGAATTCGCTACCTTATGCAGCCGCAAAGATGAGTGAATTTTTAAGTGAAGCAGGATTTGCGAAGACGAAACCAGATTTAACTAAAATATTTGATGATAGATTTGTCAAAGCTTATGCCGCAAAAACCAAAAAGTAATCTCCAAGACTCATCAACTCAACCAAATCGCTCATCCTTGCGTCCGTCGGTATTTTGGCAGCTAGCAGAAGACATTCCGCCGCGACTAAATTGGGTACTCAGTGGTATTTCACTCGGTTTACCACTGATATTATGGTGGGGGATAACAACTTTTGGCTCGATCGATCCGAAGTTTCTGCCTTCCCCCTCGGCTGTGATAATTGCGGCACAGCGGCTGTGGGGAGCAGGAGAATTACAACAAGATACGATCGCCAGTTTGTGGCGGGTGGGTGTTAGCTTTTTGTTGTCTGCTGCATTAGCTATTCCCGTGGGCATTCTCATGGGCAGCTTTGCGAGTATTCGGGCGTTGTTAGAGCCATTATTTGGTTTGATGCGATATATGCCCGCACCTGCTTTTATTCCGTTACTAATTCTCTATCAAGGTATTGACGAAGCACCAAAACTCAGTCTGATTTTTATCGGTACATTTTTCTTTAATGCGCTGATGGTGATGGATACGGTTAAGTTTGTATCTAAAGATTTAATCGAAGCAACTTATATTCTCGGTGGAAATCGCTTGCAGACGCTAGCGATGGTGATCTTTCCCCATGTTATTCCAGGTATCCTCGATACTTGTCGGATTAATTTGGCTTCTGCATGGCAATTGGTTATTGTCGCCGAACTGATTGCCGCTACAGAAGGATTAGGGCGAAGAATTAGCGTGGCTGGTAGATTTTTAAGAACTGATGAAATTTTTGTGGGACTTATTGTTATTGGCGCGATCGGACTAATTCTAGATCTATTATTTCAATATGTCATTAGAGTTTGCTTTAAATGGTCTAACAATAATTAACGATCGCCCAGAGCAATTCCCTCCCAAATTTAGGTCATTCTACTGTCACCATAAACTAGTTATTTAATGCTATAATCTGTCGATATCCTCGGAATTCACTACCTAAAATTCAAATTATCACCAGCGAAAATTAGATGTTTGTACAAATCGATAATCTATCTAAACAGTTCGATACTCAAAATGGAAATATAACAGTACTCAAAAACATCAATATCAACATCGCTGAGGGTGAATTTGTTTGTGTAGTGGGTGCCTCTGGTTCGGGAAAATCTACCCTCTTGCGTCAAATTGCGGGACTCGATACGCCGAGCAGTGGCGAGATTCGGATTGGTGGCGTACCTGTGAAAGGGCCGAGTCCCGATCGCGGTATGGTATTTCAGAACTATACTCTGTATCCGTGGATGAATGTCCAAGAAAATACCGAGTTTGGACTCAAACTTCAGGGCGTAGCCAAGCGAGAACGACGAGAACGCGCTAGTTATTATCTCGATGTTGTCGGTTTGAGTGATTTCGCCCGCTCTTTACCCAACCAATTGTCTGGCGGGATGAAACAACGAGTTGCGATCGCGCGTGCCCTAGTATGCGAACCTAAAATATTATTGATGGACGAACCATTTGGAGCCTTAGATATTCATACCAAAGAATCGATGCACGAATTTATTATCGATCTCTGGCAACGTACCAAAATTACGATTCTTTCCATTACTCACGATGTAGAAGAGGCAGTATTTCTCTCTAATCGGATTTTCGTACTTAGTTCTCGTCCTGGTACAGTTAAAAAAGAGCTGACGATTAATTTAGCCGAGCGCGGTGCTGATGCCAAACGTCACGCTATTTTTCAAGATTATCGCGATGAATTGATGGGTTTACTCCGTCAATATGGAGCGGAGGGCTTAGTCGCAGCAAAAATTTAGAATGCGGATCGCGGTTGTGTAGCGGTACTTTCAACCGATTTGGTGTAATTTCGCCAGCCACCAAAGTGGGTGATTTCCAGTTGTCCCTCACATAAAAACGGTTCGCCCAGCACGCCCAAAACTTCACGATTATCTGCCAATTTAATTTTGCCAATGCACAATCCAGCGGGTTCTTGCTGGAGGATTTGAGCTAATCCAGCTAGTGGTAACGACCAGATTTCAAGGTCGATCGATCTTCCGCCATCATTTACCCTTATCATTGCTGGATGACGATCGCCGATCGACCACAAGCGGTAGATTGGAGCGGTTGTAGTTGCATAACAGAACTCGGCACCCACCTGTTGTAAGTTACCATTTAGCTCTAAACCCAGCATCAAGGTGCCATTAACAGCCAGTTCGCAAGTATCTAACATATAGGGGATAGGGGATAGTGAATAGTGGGTAGTGAATAGTGAATTCGGACGCTTGCGTCCTTTTGTCTCGCCATACTCGCCATACTCGCCACACTCCCCAAACGGGGCATTCACGCGAGAATACAGCCGCAGCGGGGGTGGAGATCGATCGTGAGGATGGTAGGGTCGCGATTTAAATCTAGTTTTGCGGTGCCAAAGAGTTGGCTGGGGGAGTGAGTTGAGGCTAGATTTGCTAGTGCTAGGTTGATTTTAACGGCTGCGGGGCCGACATTGACGGCGACGAGGATTTCTGTCGATCTCCAGGTGCGAACGAAGACGTCATCGATTTTCCTAGTGGGGGCAGAACCCGGATCTGGGGGTTCCGACCCCCAGCCCCCCCGTGCCAGAGGCGGAACGCCGCCCCTCAAACTCCCCTGCGTAAGGATTGGTTGGTTGGGATCGGGGTGGGTGTTTCTACATTCCAAGTATGGCTGCGATGCGGGGTTTATCGATCGGCAATATTTGAAAGTAAAAATACTCAGCACCACTAAATTCACCTACACTCCTTACTCTCCCATCTCCCATCTCCCATCTCCGAACTCCCATCTCCCAAAAACATCCCCCGTTGGGAATAGAACCAAAACCCCGT
>NZ_JANYJC010000152.1 GCF_025361915.1 Chamaesiphon sp. GL140_3_metabinner_50 | reverse complement strand
CAAGCCGAGATTGCAGCGGTAGTGGCACAACTCGCGATCGATCGACCCTGGCGCGATATTGCCAGTCTGGAGCCGCAATTGCAGCAAATCGAGTCCCACTACCTGAGCGTTCGGCGATCGCTATTGGAGCGGCAGGAACAGCAGGCAGAAGCGATTCGCCACAAGGTGAAGCAGCGGTCTGGCTATGCCCGACTCAGCCCAGACAAAGCGACCTATGTACTGCGTCCGGTGACGGACGCAACCTACAATACGACTGCTGAGGCACTTTATCCGCCATTACTGGTGCTCAAAGATTCGGCAGTATTGGGGCTACAGATGGCGGAAGAACAGGCGAATAGTTATCTCGACGATGCCCTGTCGCAAGCCACCGACAAACAGGTGATGACGATTGCGATCGAGTTAAGTGGGCGGGAAGTCAGTTCGCCGGAGGAGGTGGAGGTGCTAGTCAACCAACTCCGCGATCGGTTATTATCTCAGCTTGATGGTAAGTCCAATATTCGGATTCGGTTGATTTGAATTGCTGGTATTCCGATCGAAATTCCCCGTAAAATTAGAGTAGTTTGCTGGCGATTTACTAATTATGGCATACAACAATTTCACGTTAGATTCTGTCAAGAATCAATTTAAGTTAAAGTTACGCGACCATCCTTTCTGCTCGGATTTACCTCCAGCAGAACCAGCACCAGATATCCTAAGCGTTCTCAATCGCTGGGTACCGATCGCCGAATCAGCTCGAACTGAAAAAGCCAGATCTGAAATATTAGTTAGTCCGATTTTATTAGAAGCAAGAAGACTTACTAATGAAAGAGTACAAATATTTTCTGGTGAAGAGTTTAATGTAGACAAGGAGCGAGGCTTGAACGGCTTTTGTGATTTCTTATTTAGTAGATCTGATAATCGATTAACTATCGATGCCCCAGTTTTAATGCTAGTGGAAGCTAAACGAGGAGATCTAGAGACTGGATTGGGTCAATGTGTTGCCGAAATGCTGGCAGCACAACTTTATAATCAGAGTCAAGAGCAATGGATTCCAGTTATTTATGGCTGTGTGACTAGCGGTAAATTTTGGCAATTTCTTAAATTAGAAGGTAATAGTGTTACTGTCGATCTGACTACTTATGCAGTGATGCCAGTCCAAAAAATTCTTGGTATTCTCAAGTGGATGTTAAGCGATCGATCTACAGATATTACAGTAGAGCAAGTGTAGTTTACTATTAACTTATCTACAAAGCCTTCCCGCGTTTCTCTTGTGATAAACTCCGATAAGCTCATTTGTCCGGCGATCGCAATGGCTAGTCTACCTCATCCAGTTCAGTCTCAGGGCAACAAGCGAAACCTTGCGGCATATATTCTGCGGTTTTTGCCTAGCCGAGTAGATCGGTTGGTAGAGCCTTTTTCTGGAACTGCCGCAATTAGCATAGCTGCTGCTGCCGAGCAAAGTACTCAATTTTCATCGCTAGATTACAAACAGGTACTAGCTAAAGTCCAGACCAATGACTTTGTTTATATGGATCCTCCTTATCAAGGTGTGTGTGGGAATAAAGATTCCAGATATTTTGCTGGAATTTATTTTGAGGATTTTGTTATAGCCCTCGAACATCTTAATGAAAGAGGCATATCATTTGCAATTAGTTATGATGGTAGGCTAGGTAATAAAACTTTTGGCAGAGTATTACCAGAAAGCTTGGGACTCAAGAGAATTGAAATCGAAGTTGGAAGATCTTCGCAATTAACATTATTAACGCAAGTTAGTCTTTGAATTTGATTTTCCACATCAGCCATTGCTTGTTTAGTGAGCTTAACCCCAGTTTTATAGATTTCGGTAATGTTTTGAGTCCGTCTGTGAGTTCCAACATTTGCTAAGATCTCCTGTCGGTATAGATTCTTAATCTATCTTCCTCTCTCGGAACTATTTATTTCTTGGAAGTCCCTAAGACATGCAAAAATCCTTTAAACCTAGATCCCCGACTTCTTAGAGAAGCGGCGGTTTTATTCGGAGGTTCCCTCCGAATGAAAAAACCGACAAGACAGTCGGGGATCTGTAAAGCTGACGATATGGCAACAGTTATACATCACCCGCACCGCGATCGGGATTACCGTCGTTGTCGGTGCCGTCTTATTTGTAGGTATTGTCGTCAATAAATTATTGGAACAGTATCACTCTAAATCTCATCTAGATCGAGGTATGAGTTGGGTAACTAAGTTCCATTTAAGTAGAATAAAAATTCGAGGAGTGATAATTAATCATCACTCCTTTTTTGTGAAGCAAGCTACTCATCAACAACTTTTACTGTCGTACCTACTTTGACTAGTGGAAATAGTGCTTTTACATGCCGATTGTACATCCGCACGCAGCCGTTAGAGACAGCCTTACCGATCGAGTTAACATTGGGAGTACCATGAAAACCGATAACATCTTTCCCGTCAGTCCAAAACCCAATCCAGCGCGAACCGAGTGGGTTTTCTTTACCTGGAGCGAAGTATTCGCCCGTTCTAAAACTAGTCCAACCTGGATTTTTAATTTTCTCCATTACTTGCCATTCGCCTGTGGGTGTTTCACGCCCTTTTTTACCGATCGCCACTGGATATTTATTGAGTAATTTATCACCTCGATAAACATACACCTGCTTTTCTTTGAGCTTGAGCAGGAGGGTGATGGCGTTATTTACCGGGGTTTGAGTGTTCGTCGCCGCAGGTTTGGTAGTGGGAGTTGTTGCGGGAGTCGAACTAGTCCCCGTGACTGGTTGGCTAGGAGTAGTGGTACTCGTCCCATTTACTGGTAAAGGCTGAGTTACAGGACTACCGACTGGAGCGGTAGCTGGCTTGGTAGAATTAGCAGGTGGCTGCTGTACTACAAATGTTGATGAGGGCAGATCGGGGTGCTGGCGAAGATTGGTTGTCGCCGATAGCTTGGTAGGCATCGCGGCTAGTGTGGTGGCTAGCAACAATCCGGTACTCAGGAGCAAAGAAGTTGAGAATCGAGACATTATTAAACTCTGTTGACTCTAAATATTTAGCTGTTATCCAACCATCGTTAAAATTATTTTACCCATCTAGTTCCTCATTTCGCTCATTCCGATCGACTGAAACCAAAACCATCAGTAGTCAGGATTGAGGTGGTGCGCTCGTCAGTCGATTTGCACATTTTAGGAGATCGGAGTTGGGGATAATTTAGCAAGCGCGGTGATGGCATGGAGCCTAACTCGATCGTCGAGATCGGCTGACAGCTTTACTAGAGTGGGGACGCTAGCGATATTACCCAAGTTCCCCAGTGCTGCGGCAATTTCGCGATCGACAATTGCTGAATGTGTTGAAGCGACAGCGGCGGATTCCCAATAATCGACTAGTCGTTGACTGGCATATTCGCGTTCTAATTCGGTTTTACCAAGCGCGACAATGATTTCGGGAGCCAGATCGAGCGGAATATCGGGTAGAGCGGCAATTAGACTATCGATCGCCGTTTGGTTCCCAATCCAGCCTAATGCCAAGATAACAGGCGATTTTAAGGCAGTGGGGGTGCGATCGCTAACTAATACCTCGGTCAATAATACTACGACTTTAGGATCTGGCAGTCTTGCCAAACCGAGGATGGTGGCTTCACATACGGCTAAATTGAGATCGAATAATAACGGTCGCAAATGTCGGCTCAGATCTAAGGCGATCGCCAAATCGCTCCGCAGGCTCAATGCAGTTGCAGCAGCTTTGCGAACGTTCGCCGCCGTGTCGGTAAGTTTAGTAATTAGTAATGGCGGAATGCGCGGATCGTGAAAACTACCTAAGGCTTCGACAATAAGGGTACGGAGCTGCGGATCGGGATCGTCGAGGAGGTGGATTAGTGGCTCGATCGTCTGGGAGTGGCGGATCTGCGTCAGGATGGTGATGGCGATCTGCCGCTGTGCTGCGGGTAGATCGGGTGTTGCCAAGGTTGCTGTTAAAGCGGCGATCGCCGATGTACCAATTTTGGTCAAGGCACCAACCGCGATCGCCGTTAATTCTGGTTCTTCATTGTTTTTAATGATGTCTACCAATGCAGCGATAACTTGAGGGCGATCGAACTCCCCCAAAATTCGCGCTCCAAACCACCGATCTTCGGCATCGATGTTGGGGTCGTTAACTAGATCTAACAGGGGTTGAATGGCAATTTCGCCCAGTTTGGGGACGATTTTGGCAATCTGCCATCTGTCCTCGAAATCACCCTCAGCTAATATTTGCAAGGCAATGTCTAAAACTCGATCGTTCCCATTAATCCGATCGAGCGGTAATTTGTGGAGATAATCGATCGCGATCGAGCACCTGCCACAATCGGCTGCGGCGGCGGCTTCGTCGATCGAACTAAGGATGGGATCGGATGGCATGGGGGAGGAAGAAGTAAGGAGTAAGGAGGAAGAAGTAAGGAGTAAGAAGTAAGGAGTAAGGAGTAATTTTATTTCTTTTGTCCTTTACTCTTCTTTCCTAAAGCCTAAAGCCTAAAACCTAAAATCTAGTTGCCAAAGCAATCAGCACTAGTACGACTTCGATCGCGTAAAATACGCCGACTACTTGGGTTTCCGTCCAGCCACTCAACTCTAAGTGGTGGTGGATTGGAGCCATTTTGAATAGTCGCTTGCCTTTGCCTTCAGCGTCTTTAGTTGCCTTATAGTAAAACACCTGAGCGGTGACAGACAGAGCCTCGATCGCGAAAATTCCACTTAAAATAAATAGCACCCATAAATTCTCAGTCAGAATTCCTACCGCCGCTAGTGCGCCACCTAGAGCGAGAGATCCGGTATCGCCCATAAATACTTTGGCTTTGTTGCGATTGTGGACGACAAAGCCTAGATAACTACCGCTCAGACATATACAGAAGATCGCTAGATTCGGCTCTTTAGGGAGGATAATTGCGGCTAATCCGGCTAGTGCGATCGCGCCAGTACCGCCAGCCAAGCCATCGACACCATCGGTTAGGTTAGTGGCATTACTTTCGGCTAAAAGTGCGAATACTGCCAGTCCCCAGAATAAGACACCCAAGGGAATGATGATGTTAAACGGTAAATGCACGTTGGTAATCGTGTTACCCCGGCGGTAGATTGCCCATCCACAAAAAGCGATGGCGATCGCTGTTTGTAATAACAATTTACCTTTGGGTGTCAGACCTTCATTTTTGCGATTGCTCAAACTTTTCCAGTCATCTACGCCACCGATCGCAAAATAGCCCAGACTCGCTACAGTAACCGCGATCGCATCAGGGTCGAACCGCGACCATAATACACCTAAAATCGTTCCGATCGGGACGACAAATACGCCCCCCATCGTCGGCGTTCCAGCTTTTTTGAGGTGCGCTTGGGGGCCGTCTTCACGGATGAATTGACCCATTTTTAACTGCTTGAGCAGCGGAATCGCCTGATAACCAATCGCGCTTACCAGTCCGGTAGACACGAGAAAAGGGAGCAGGAGTGAATTCATCAAACCCCTGCCCTGCTGTAAATCTAGCCAGAGAATCGATCCAGTTAGCACGATTCCGAGTAAAATTAGCAAGACAGTTCCCGTAGGATTCAAACCCCTGACAGATGCTGATTTACCCTCCATCTATTTCCTCCGAGGTAATTTCATCACTACGTTAATTTACAAATCGATCTTGGCGGGTGAAGACTCTAAACAATCTGTCTAGACATCATCCGTATCGTCAGAGTCATCGCTATCTTCTTCTTCGGCATAGGCGCGATCGTCTTCAAATAATTCTTCATCAGAATTGGGCAGATCTAACGCTGAGATGGCGGGATCCCGTTCGTCGCGATCGATCAACCGCCCCTGTGCTTCGAGCCACTCTAAAATTGAAGTGTTTCTTTGTTCGGCAATTACTGGGGCTGGTTCGTAGCGAGGTTGTTGTTTGAGGGCTGGGTTGATAAATGTATCTAGGATATCGAGGGCTTCAGTGGAATCGGACATGATGAGTTAATTAGCTTCGAGTTGTCATAGTCTATCATTTTAGGGGATAGAGGATATTTCGCTCGAAAATAGCGATCTGCAAAAATTACATCCGCTGCTAACCGATCGATAAATCTCTGATTAATTAGCGAATTTCTATGCCTAAAGCCAAACTACTTGCAGCCATCGCTGGCAAAAATCGCGGAATTTTAGCAACCCCCGTCGATCGACAGGCGATTCTCGCGGCTATTGCCGAGTTAGAATTGCAAAATCCTCACCCTCGTCCGCTGACAACGGCGATCGATCTTTTGGGCGGTGACTGGCGGCTGTTATATACTAGCAGCCAGAGTTTGCTGGGTATCGATAAATTTCCGCTCTCCAAACTCGGCGACATTTATCAGTGCATTCGACCGACAGCCAGCGCGGTTTATAATATTGCTGAAGTGACTAGTCAGATCCCCGGATTGAATGGCTTAGTGGCGATCGTTGCCAAATTTACACCAGTCAGTGAAGCGAGGGTAAATGTGGTCTTCAATCGATCTCTAGTGGGCTTACAGCGACTCTTCAACTACTCAGCTCCCGATCGATTGATTACCGCTATTGAAGACGGTCGAAAATTTACCGCGATCGATATTCCGATCGACCGTCAAGGTAAAGAACCTGCTTGGCTTGAGGTTACCTATCTCGATGAAAATCTCCGCATCAGCAGAGGTAATGAAGGTAGTGTTTTCGTCTTGACAAAGTGAATATTACGGCCAACTATGCTCCGAATCTCTCAACGACATCTGAAAATTCTCGAAATTTGTCCGCGTCAATTCGAGTATACGTTTTGCGATCGATTGACAATGCCGATTGCCCCAGATCGACAATCTAAAACCCAGTTAGGCAGCGATTTTCACTTGCTGATGCACCAGCGCGAATTAGGGTTACCGATCGAGCCAATATTAGCCCGATCTCCGCAATTAAATACCTGGATGGATGCGATGCTCCAAGCTGCGCCAGAACTCTTTACTACACACACGCAAGCTTGGCGACAGAGCGAACACGTTCGGACGCTTGAAGTTGATGATTATCTATTTACAGCTATTTATGACTTATTAATTTTAGACTCTAACAAAGCCCAAATTATTGATTGGAAAACTTATCCCCTACCTAAATACAAAAAAGATCTCGATCGCGAATGGCAAACTAGACTCTATCTATATATTCTTGCCGAAACCAGCAATTATGTACCCAAGCAAATGACTTTTACTTATTGGTTTATTCAATCTAACCCGACACCCAAATCGGTGAAAATCGATTATACTCTCAAACAACATCGTCAAACCAAGCTAGATTTAGATGATTTACTTGCAAAGTTAACCAACTGGCTTGCAGCCTACCACGCCAAACAGGAACATTTTCCGCAAGTATCAGCGTCTACAGGCTCGTGTGAGCGTTGTAACTTTGCCATTCGCTGCGATCGTCTAGAATTATCAGATGCAGCATCCAAAACGACCTTTGACAGTCGCGATTTATACCATCTTCCTAGCATTCCCATCTAGAACGATCGCAAAGTTAAGATTTATTAAGTTTGCTTACGTAACTAACGTCAAAAGTACTAAATGTGCCACAAATCTGTCGAGATTGAGTTAAATTAGCAAGAATAGAAATCTAGCGTCGAGGCAGATCGCCCACATCGCTCGATCTCCAGCGCAATCATATCCCAAGAAAGCAATCATATTGTTCTTATGACTCGACCATCTACATCTCGATCTGCTTGGCAACATCAAGTTTTGCGTGGAGCAATGTTTACTGGAGCCTACATTGCTACACTGTTACCGCTGGCTAGTTCTGCTCTTGCCGCTTCTAAAGATAGCCCCAAAGCGATCGTGGATGAGGCGTGGCAAATTGTTAATCGAGAGTATGTAGACGGCACTTTTAACCGTTTGGACTGGCAAAAAACCAGAATGGAACTACTCAAACGTAACTATAAGAACCGTCAAGAAGCTTACGTTGCCATTCGTTCTACTCTCAAAAAATTGGGCGATCCTTACACCCGATTCATGGATCCGCAACAGTTTCAATCTTTAAATAATCAAACCAGTGGGGAAATGTCTGGTGTCGGCATTAAACTCGAAGCCAACCCCCGCACCCAGCAGCTTGTAGTTGCCGAAGCAATCGATAATTCGCCAGCATCTAAAGCAGGTATTAAAGCTGGTGACGAAATTGTTGCGATCGATGGTAAGTCTACCAAAAATATGACCCTCGATGGCGCAATTAGTCTGATTCGGGGCGAAATTGGCAAACCGATTACGCTCAAAATCGCACGCGGTTCGATGCGTCCGTTCGATATTCCCCTCACCCGCGCTCAAATTGAAGTATCTTCAGTTTTCTCGGAAGTCAAACAAGAAGGTCGCCTGAAAGTCGGCTATATTCGGCTAGCGGAATTTAGCTCGCACTCGTCCGAGCAGATGCAAAAAGCCATCAAAGATCTCAATAGCAAACAAGTTAATGCTTTCGTTCTCGATATGCGTGGTAATCCTGGTGGATTGCTACAAGCCAGCGTCGAAATCGCCCGGATGTGGTTAGATAATGGCACGATCGTTAAAACAGTCGATCGTAAAGGCGGTAATGAAGATTTCCGCGCGGTACAAGGCGCGCTAACACAGCTACCGATGGCTGTATTAGTAGATGGTAATTCTGCTAGTGCTAGCGAAATTCTCGCAGGCGCACTCAAAGATAATCGTCGCGCTCAAATCGTTGGTGCCCAAACCTTCGGTAAGGCTCTAGTTCAATCGGTACATTCGCTCTCCGATGGTTCGGGAATGGCGGTAACAGTGGCTCACTATTACACTCCCAATGGTACCGATATCGGTCACAAAGGAGTCACTCCCGATGTTAAAGTCGATCTTAACCCGATGGAACAAAGGAATCTAGCTGAGTCGCCTTCGTTATTGGGTAGTAATAAAGATCCTCAATATCTACGCGCGATCGCTGTACTTCAATCCAAAAATATGGCTACTCCCAATACCAACAAAGTTCCCGCGATGAGCAGTACTCGTCAGAATTAGGGAATAACGGCAATTTAGAGCCAAAGATCCAATGCCTAAATGCTTAGATCCCTAGATCCCCGACTTCTTTGAGAAGTCGGGGATCTTTATTTTACTATCCACTATCCACCAACTTACGCCCGATGCACAAGTTCTCGACTTTGCTGGTGTTGCCAGATTTTAAAAATTTCATCACGACCATCATTTAATAACGATCGATCGAGTTGATAACAACTTATTGTTTTATTTGATTTATTAGAGCCAGATTGAATTGATTGAAGTTTCAATCCTAATAGTTGTAGAAAACGATTGAGAACGGTAATAGGATTAACTTCACCATTATTATAATTAGGCATATCAATCCCGATCGCGCGTTTGATATGTTGGCTGCACAAGTAACTAATTCGTTTGAGTGAAATTAGATCTGGGTCGGTAATTTGTAATTGTCGATCGCAGCCTAAGAAATTAATAATGCCCAGTGCGAGTAATCCTTGAATTTTGAGAATATGATGATTGACATCGGGCAAGAAAATTCGATCGGGACTAGTTTCGCGATCGCGATCCCAGACTAAATAGATCGACTGGGGTAAATATTGCTGATGATTGAGTAGATAGAAGTGAGTTAGAAGCTGTCCGTAATAACCCTTGTCATCTTTTAATTTTAGCTCTGGGGTTACTGTCACACCATAGCGTTGCTGAAGGGTATATTTCTCAATTTGAGCGCGTTCGATATCGGTAATAAAGCGTTTATTTGATAGATATTGATAATCCCGATGACCGAGATCTTCAGCAGCCGCAATCGCGCGGGCGGCTTGAAGTTTAACCTGTTGCTGAATTTTTTTAGTTTGGGTACCGATTAAATTATATTCACGATCGCGTTGAGATTTATCTTTATGAACGTCGGCAATTTGCCGCATAATTTCCATCGCTTTTCGAGGATCGGTTTTAGTTGCCTGAATTAGTGCCGTTCTCAGTTCTTGTAGGCTATCGCGATCGCGATCTTCGCTAATTAATTGAATTTGGTGTCCTTCGCCAATTAATCCTAATTTAACAGCATCTCGAAACAGCGTAATTGAGGCATTTACCCGTGCGGCAAATTTTGCCCAAGTGCGGAGATGAATCGGATCGAAAACAAATGGTAAATCGACATCGATCCGCATGAGCGGACACATTAGCGCGTAGTTTTCTTTATAGTTCTCTTGATACCAATAAGCAAGCGATCGATAATTATTACTACCACTCCCAATCGTCCCCATTCCCCGTTTAGCACACCACAAATATCGCGGTACATTTGCACGTACTCTGGCTAATGCCTGACGTACTTCGGTATCGGGAATTACACCCTGAAAAATGCCATAGACTCGATCGAAATGCTTGACATCGATACTCACGCCAGTACCTAAAGTTGGCGTAACAAATACCGCATCGTATTCGGGAGCCTGAGTATTAATCGACGAAACAAAATCTACCGCCGGATGTCCGGTAGTATTGGTAGTATGGCTGCAAACTACCAGCGTTTTGGTATAACTATCTTCAAGTTGCTTGAGCGTCTGCTGAATATAGCGATCGATTGTATCGGAACCATATCGACCCGATCGACTGTCGGTGGTAACATAGCATTTATGTCCAGCCCGGAGATCGAGTTCTAGCTGGTGAATTAGTGCCGTAGGGTTCGGAGTATCATAAAAATGCACATCCCAGCCTCGCTCGGCTTGCCAACGGTCGATCGCAATCCACGGTTCGATTTTATCGTTGGCTAATCTCTTGAGATAATCGATCGAAATATCCGACAGATCTGCATCCTGCGCGATAATCAGTCCATCTGTCTCGACAACTGTACTAATTAATTTCTGAAAAGTTTTTAAAATCGCCAGTCGCTTTTTTTTACAGGTAGAACTATGTAGTAAATGCCATAGCGATTGTTCGACTTCATCTAAAATAATTATCCCGCCTTTCCAATCGGCTGGATTGAGTCGCCACATGGAATCTAGACACAAACCAAGGCTATTTGACTGTTGTTTGGGAAGCTGTTCGTTTATCCAACTCACACCAATTCTTTGGCACAAAAACCTGCCTAGTTGAATGCGGTGAGTCAGTAATAATACCGGACGATTTTCTGCTTGTGCGGTAGCAACTACTGGAATTAGTGCAGTAGTTTTACCGCTACCTTTAGGTGATTTTACACCAACAATTCCCCTAGCAGGAAAATCTATCTTAGGTAAATAGCGACTCTCAATTTCGAGATTAGCTGGATAGGTTAATTCGCTATGCCGCTTCGATCGAGCGATATCTATTTCTAATTCTAGCGATTGGCGATAAATCGATTCAAAAGCATCGATACCCCGTGCAACTATATAATCATCGATGCCCTTTTCTAATCCAGGTAATCTAATAACTTTAACAACACAGCTAGACCGTTGTAATAGCTCGCCTAAATGGAAGATTGCTGTATCTACTAATTTAGCTTTACGAGGAACATCTTCATAATCAAAACAAATCGAAATCTCTTGCTTGCGATTGGCAAATTTAACCAGCTCTGGAATTAGATATCGATCGAGCGTATTACCATGAAAATCTTTACTAACGCGGTAACCACTATTAATTCCCGGTAGCGCGATCGCCGGATAGCCGTAAGTCAATAGCGTAGCGGCTTTTTTGACACCCTCACAGATAACGATCGGTAGTTGTCGATCGAGTACCCATTGCCAAAAACCCTGAGCTTCCCCATGTAAATCTATCTCAATTTTAGCAGGTAGTTTAACTTTAAATAAAGCCGCTGTTTTTGCCCAAATTTCCTTAGTTACCCGCAAGCAAAATAATCGAGTCGATACACTCGGTGGATGTTCGTATTTAATAACTTTACCATCTTGATTTTTTGCAGGTGAATTTGGCTTGAATGTTCCCCATTCCATTGCTTGCCAATCATTAAGCGGATCTAAACCCGCACACCACCAACCACCCTTCGCGCAGTGGCTATATCTTTTCATCCAACTTGCCACAACTTGCCCGCTATTATTACGCGGAATTTGTGGTGAAGTAAACAATCGATCGTAAGCAGAATTCCCCTGTAAAGATCTAAAATTTAAAGCGAGTAACGCTCGATCGATATTACTAGCATCGACTAATTCTATGTGGTGGGCGCGATCTAAAGTAGTCTGTGTCACGATCGAATACTGCGAGGAGGGGACTCACATTCTAATCGAAATTTTTCAGAAAAAACCAAGATTAATTTAAATAGATTTAATCGATCGCATGTGGGATATTGACTATTTTTAACCGCTATGGATAGCGTAATATATCCAAACTATTAGTTCATTTATTCTGGTTAAGATCGGCAAATTGGCGTAGTCGATTCTGAAAAATATTCTATCCAATGGCAGATGGCTGGCATAACGAGATCGAGCGAGTGGGAAATCCCTACCTTTTTTTATTTAAATATTAGGTTCTCATGAAGAAAAGGCAGTTACAAATTTGTGCCGATTGCTACAATAGTATACATCTACTTGTAAATCGAGATAAGATTTCAGATACCCACAAATTACTAGATCGAAGGAAAAGTTTAAGTGAAAACCCAAGTTGACGAAGCGCGACTGCGATGGATTGCTCTAGATGCCGATTTACCTCAAATCGATTGTGGTAGCGACATTATCGATGGCTTGAGGCAAAATCCTAAAACGCTACCTGCTAGATATTTTTATGACGATCGCGGCTCCGAATTATTCGAGCAAATTACCGATCTACCAGAATATTATCCCACCCGCACCGAACAAGCCATCCTCGACACCTACGTTTCAGAAATTGTCGAATTGACTAGAGCTTGCGAACTTGTAGAACTAGGTAGTGGTAGTTCTCGCAAAACTCATACCCTACTTACAGCTTACTCGCAGCTAGACGATCCGCTGCATTATTATCCGATCGATGTCAGCGCGGGAATTCTCCGCACCACCGCACTACAATTATTAACAGATTATCCCGAACTTAATATCTGTGGCGTAGCAGGTACCTACGAACGCGCACTGGCTAACCTACCACCCCGCATCATCCAAAACCGGATGCTGATGTTTTTGGGGAGTACGATGGGCAATATGGACGATCGAGCCTGCGATCTCTTTCTCACTCAAGTCCAGCAGGCTCTCCAACCAGGTGAATTTTTCTTATTAGGTGTAGACCTCCAAAAGCCGATCGATGTGCTAGAAGCTGCTTATAATGATGCCCAAGGTATCACGGCTGCTTTTAATCTCAATATGTTGCAGCATCTGAACGATCGGTTTGAGGGTAACTTTAATCTCGATAATTTTGCACATTACGCCTTCTTTAATCCCGTCGCCAGCCAGATCGAAATGCACCTCAAAAGCTTGACAGCTCAAACAGTCAAGCTCAAGGATTTGGATTTAGAAATTTCGCTCGAATCGGGTGAAACCATTCATACCGAAATCTCTCGCAAGTTTCATCTCCCCACTCTGAGCGATACGCTCACAAACCATGCCCTCCAGCCGCTTAAAATCTGGACAGATCCTCAATCTTGGTTTGGCTTGATTCTTTGTCAACGGCAGTGTTTACTTTCTGGCGATTGTCCTTAGGTGATTTATGGCAATAATACTCCCTTAATATTGTCTGAACTATGATTAAAATGATTTACTGATGGACTATGATTTATGCGATCGGACAATCTTAGTCCATCTATTCGTTGGCGTAGCCTCTCATGTGGAGAATCGCATAAATAATCATGCGATAAGAGAATGGATGACCCCTAGCTTCGCTCTTGC
>NZ_JANYJC010000143.1 GCF_025361915.1 Chamaesiphon sp. GL140_3_metabinner_50 | reverse complement strand
GAATATATGTGGCTACGCTGGGAGCTATGCCTTGAATCGAATGACTATTCCGAATTGCGGTAGAAGAAATAGCTGGTGTAGATAAAGGTGCGATCGCAATTTGCGCTCCGATATCTCTGAGGTGTTGAAGATCGGTTGGTTCGATTTTATTCCCAGTACGCGGTACGATTAATAATTCAACTTTGGTTAATAGTTCGTTAGCCCGATACCATTGTGGTAATTGTGTAATTAAATCTGCGCCGATGGTAAGAATAAATTCACTATCGCTCCAAATTTCTTGAGCCGTAATTAAACTTTCAAATGTTCTTCTGCTGCTCAAGCTCCGATAAACCTGGGCATACTTATCTACTGGTGGCTCGATTTCTGCTATTAATAACTCTAGCATTTGCGATCGCTGTTCTAGTGATGCGCCATGCTCTTTGTATGGGTTATCTGCCGCCCATACTGCCACGAGATCGAATTGCGATGCCAACCAAGTAATTATCTGTTGGTGAGCGATAGTCGGCGGATCGGCACTGGTTCCGAATAGGGCAATTTTCATGGGATTAGCGGGTAGTGGATAGCTTGCACTGAGCGACAGCCGAAGTGTGAATAGTTGATAGAAATGATTTTAGAAGATCTTTGAATAGCGCAGATATAAATCCCCCAACCCCCTTGGAAAGGGGGCTTTTAAAGTCCCCCTTTTTAAGGCTATGGTGCATACACAAGTTGGATAGACTTCGTTTTGAGATCTGAATCCCCCCTAACCCCCCTTTTTAAGGGGGGAACCGGATCCGGAAGTCCCCCTTAAAAAGGGGGATTTAGGGGGATTCCGATTAATTCTTTAGTTAGCTTTTCTAATGCTGGTGAGATTGTCACTGGGGATAATCCATCGTAATTAATATCTCGAATCTCGACAGGTAGACTGGATACATTTGCATCCGTGCGCTTCCTAATGGTGGCTAAATCGTCATCTGGTTGGAGCCGATTGCCCTCGCTCATTACTAGCTGTAATAAACCATTGCCCTCACTTGCTAAACCTAAAGTATCTCCGGTAAATTGTCCCGATCGATCTTGACGAAAGATCTGTTTTTTGCTAGGGTAGGTCATCTTATCTGTCGATCGCTTCATGGTCGGAATATTATCGATCTCGACTAACTTATATACGCCATTAACCGGATTTCCCGTTACTAATTTAGTCCCCAATCCATAACCATTAATCGGTGCCCCTGCCGATCTCAATTTAGCAATTTCCCATTCGTCGAGATCGCCACTGGCAAAAATATCGACATTTGGTAAGATAGATTTAACTTGTTTGGATAAAGTTATTAAATCTCCCGAATCCAACCGAATCCCCGATAATTCAATTTCTCCTGCTGCTACTCGATCGGCTAGCATAGTAGCTGCGGCGATCGAATCGTAGGTATCGATAAGTAGCGGTGCGCCCGGAAAATAACGGTGAAAAGCTTCAAATGCCGCTGATTCACTACCTGCCTTCGCGCCGATTGCCATGACTAGGGCATGTGCCATCGTACCGCTGGGTTGGTAGCCCAATTTTAGTGCCGCTAACACATTTGAAGTTGTATCCAATCCACCCGCAATCGCCGCTCGTGCTGCCCAAATCGAAGCTTGAGGGCTAAATGCTCGCCGGGTACCAAATTCGAGTAAAGTGGCATCCGCACCTGCAACATCGCGCAACCTAGCGGCTCTAGTCGCAATTAGGGTTTGATAGTTAATGGTATTGAGCAGGTAAGTCTCAATAATTTGAGCTTGCCATAAAGGTGCTTCAATCCGCAGCATCGGCTCGTTGGCAAAAATCGCCGTCCCTTCTGGTACCGCCCACACATCGCCTGTAAACCGCGCGGTGGCTAGTAATTCCCAAAACCTAGCAGGGGCGTTGTCAAAAATGCCTGTGGCTTGCAGCTCGACGATGAGATCGGGGTGAAACTGAAATCGCTCCAGGTACTCTAAGGCTTGCGCCAATCCCATCGCGATTAAATAGCCAAAGCCTTTTGGTAGTTTTCTCACAAATAGCTCGAAACTAGCCGCAGATCGATCGAGCGATTCACCCACATAACAAGCCGTCATCGTGAGCTGATACAGATCGGTTAAGAAGCCGTAATCTTCACTACATAACGATGATATCGATGTCGATCGAGATAAATTAGTGCTGGCTGGTGTAATTACGGAATTCATCATTCACTCAAAATAGGCTTGTCTTATTATGGTGCTTGTTACCATAACATGTCAAGGGCGATCTATTTTTGAGTAAGGAGTACAGTGTGCCTACGGCAGGCTACGCCAACGGCTATCGCTCACTGACCGGAGTAAGGAAAATCCCCTCCCTGGAACGAAAAGTGCGTTCTTGGGGTTTCCCCAAGTAAAGCACCTTTTCAAGAGAGGGGTACCCGTAGGGTGGGGTGGGTAGATCTTCGCTAAAACCTAAAGCCTAAAGCCTGCCTAAAGCCTAAAACCTAAAACCGATCGAAATGGTATCAGAAGTGACATTCAAGGGTAATATGATTAGTATATGCATCATGTACTGTTGTCATAAAAATCAACGATGCAGTGACTAACTTCGTCAATTACAATTTCCAAATTGGCAGGCTGTACCTACGGATAATTACGTAATCGATCCATCGAAGTAGTGCTAGTGTTTGAAATGTAGTGAAGAGCCTGCGATCGGCATCACAACCACCGCCATCCACCAGCATAGCCAGCAACTGTATCTAGATACTTGACTGTTGCTAGAATCGTCGGAAAATAGCACCCGTGCATGACATCCCGTAAGTTAGCAATATTATAAATTTAATAAATGAATATGTTCTTGGGTGGAGGTAAAACAAACTATATGGAATTTTCGATCGCCACGCTGTTATCGCATGTGGGTTCTGAGAAGTTAGTTACCCCAAAAATACTAGAAAAGAAGTTAGGCTGTGAAACTCCCGCAAGTGTCGAGCAATTGGATCTGGCTTTAGAGCTTCTCGAAAAAATTGGCATCTTAGTGAAAGAGAAGGGCAAATTCCGCCGCGAACAAACAGAGGGAATTGTCGAAGCGAAGTTACGCTGTTCGAGTAAGGGCTTTTGTTTTGCGATTCAAGATAAAGAGAGTGCCGATGATATTTACATCCGTGAAAGTCATCTCAGCAATGCCTGGAATGGCGATCGGGTGTTGATCGAAACGATCAAAGAGGGCACCCGGCGGCGCAGCCCTGAAGGGGCGGTAAAGCTGATTTTAGAGCGGGCTAATCCTTCGGTACTGGCAAAAGTCAAACGGTTAGACACAGGCGAATATCGGGCGATACCATTAGACGACAGGCTGTTATTCGAGTTAGATGTGACTGCCAACGGTCATCATCCCACCAACGGGCATGAGCCGATCGAACTCGATGATATCCTCGATCATCTGGTACATGTCGATGTTTTGCGTCATGCGATCGGGCAAGATTTACCCACAGGCAAAGTCACCAGAGTGCTGGGTACCACCACCGAATCAGCCGCCGATATCGATATTGTCACCTGCAAACACGATCTGCACCAAGCCTTTCTTCCTGCCGTAGAAGCGGCTGCTGCTAAGGTTACCAAAGGATTTAAAGATCCGATCGCTCTCAAACGCATCGATCTAACGCAATTGCCCACGATTGCCGTTAGCTCGGAACTAGCACCAATCGATAGCGCACTGACGATCGAGCATTTAGACGGAGATATCTGGCGACTGGGCGTACATATTGCCGATCTTGCCAGTTATATTACTGCCGACGATAGACTCGATCGCGAAGCCCGCAAACGGGGTACGGCGGTATATCTAGGCGAAAATATCATTCCCCTCTTGCCCGATGCCGTACATCAAAATTGCGGCTTCGTATCGGGAGCCGAACGCTTGGCGATATCGGTATTTCTCTCGCTCAACGAGCGCGGCGAATTAATCGAATTTAACATCCAACCCAGCCGGATTCAGCTAGACTGGCTGCTCGATCCGACTCAGATCGAGGCAGTATTAGCAGGCGAAGCCACCGAAATCGACCCCCAAGCGATCGAAATCATCAAACCGATCTGGACGACGATTGCCCCCGCTTTCAGAGCGCAGCGGCGGTCTAGGGGGGGTCTGGAAGTAGATCTGCTTCAGAAACAAGCCCCCTTTGCCGATGAGGGCAGATTGGGAGTGATTTTCTTAGACGATCCGCAATCGTTACTCACCGATGTCATGGTGATGGCAAATTACGCGATCGCATCTCACCTCCAAGCACTCCAAGTACCGGGGATTTATGCCGTTCAACACAATCCCGAACTGGTAGAAGTCAACGATACAATTAAGCTAGCGATCAATCTCGGCTTAAATTTTGAGGGCGAAGTCGAAACCGAAGTCAGCGTCGCCGACTTACAACGCTTGAGCCTCCAATTTCCGCAATCGCCAGTGCCGCAGGTACTCAACTACCTGTTCAAATCGTTACTCAAAACGACGGTATATAGCACGGTACCGGGCACTCATTTCGGACTGGCGATCGAAAATGGTTATACCCACGCCGTCTCACCCCTGCGCCGCTATCCCGACATTTTAATTCAGCGCGTACTGCACGAAGTATTTGCCAACGGACGCGATCGCAAAACCTCCCGCGCCAAGGAAATACTCGACTTAACCAGTAGTAGCTGTCACGGACAAATCACCTGGAATGTCCTCACGCCAACAGTTCAGCAGGAACTAGAAATGCAAATTGCCGGATCGATCGCTCATCTGAACGATCGTACCAAAATCGCGCAAGATGCCGAAAACGATCTGGCGGGATTGCAAAAAGCCGAGAAAATGAAAGCCCGTACTGGCGAGATTTTCCAAGGCTTAATTACTGGCGTTCAATCTTACGGTTTCTTTGTCGAAATTGAAGACTCCCTCGTCGAAGGCTTAGTACACGTCAGTTCGCTCAAAGACGACTGGTACGAATTTCGTCCCCGCTATGCTTGTCTAGTCGGACGCAAAAATCGCACCTCTTACCGTCTGGGCGATCGTGTCGAAGTTCAAGTCAAGAGTGTAGACTATTATCGCCAACAAATCGATCTAGTCACCGTCACCAGTATGCTCTCTGAAGCCGCTACCAATTCAGCCGCAGATTCAGAGTCAGATTCAGAGTCAGAGTCAGATACGCAGACAGAGCTAGATTTAGATTTAGAATCAGTTCCAACCATCGCCGAGTCAGAAGAGATGGAGGAATTTGAATCTTTAGACGAGTAACCAACCCCAAATCGACAAGCATCAAATGGGATCGATCCCAATAATTAGGTAGGGGCAATTCATGAATTGCCCCTACCTAATTATTGAGCGATAACTCCGGAATTAGGTTCTAGGCTTTAGCGAAGATCTACCCACCCCGCCCTACCTACGGGCACCCCTCTCTTGAAAAGGTGCTTTACTTGCGGCGTTTTTATGTCTAGGGTTCTCCCCGAATAAAAAAACGACAAGACAGCGACTCACCTTTGGACGGGTTCCCCGTCAAAAGAGGTGAGTCAAGACAGGGGAACCCCAAGAACGCACTTTTCGCTCCGTTCGCGGAGCGTCTCCCTTGGAGATGAGGGGATTTTCCTTATACTCCTTACTTCTTACTTCTTACTTCTTACTCCTTACTCCTTACTCCCCAAATGAAGCCCCTCATCCTCGGTATCACTGGCGCATCTGGCTTAATCTATGCCATTCGAGCGATTAAGTATTTACTAGCTGCTGACTATCAAATCGAGCTAGTCGCATCTCGATCGACATACATGGTATTTCAAGCCGAAGACCAAATTAGATTGCCAAGCGAACCAGACGAGCAGGCTGATTTTTGGCGAGAACAGGCTGGAGTGCCCACTGCGGGTAAACTTCGCTGTCATCGGTGGGGTGATGTTGGCGCGAACATCGCCAGCGGTTCGTACCGAACACAAGGCATGATAATTATGCCCTGTAGCATGAGTACCGTCGGAAAATTAGCAGCAGGATTGAGCGGCGATTTACTAGAACGGGCTGCCGACGTGCAGCTCAAAGAAGGTCGCAAACTAGTCATCGTCCCTCGTGAAACCCCCTTTAGTCTCATTCACCTACGAAACCTCACAACTCTAGCCGAAGCAGGTGTAGCGGTCGTTCCAGCCTGCCCTGCGTGGTATCATAAGCCCCAAACGATCGACGATCTGGTCGATTTTGTCGTCGCCAGAGCCTTAGATCGACTCGATATCGACTGTATCCCGCTCAATCGCTGGAAAAGCGATAGCTAGGGAGATGGGAGCAAGGAGATGGGAGATGGGAGATGGGAAAATTTTCACTCTACAATCTAAAATCTCTCTTACTCCATACTCCGATCTCCCATCTCCCATCTTTCACACAACCAGATCTAGCAACAACGTTGTTATATGAAAATTATTATTGCCATCCTCGTCCCGATTTTATTAGGGATTGTAGTGGGATCTAATTTATTGCCAACGATGGCGATCGTGATTTTTAATCAACCCACCATTGCCTTACCGATCGGGGTATGGCTGACGATTGCGATCGGATTGGGATTATTATCTAGTATTACGATCCGCATATTACTAGAGATCGATCGCCGAATGAAAGATCGCCAAACTCGTCAAGTGCGATCGCGTAGCGTCGGTGCAGCCGATGAAGATATTTTTACTTATACTTCATCCGATCGTTCATCCGCAACCAAAAATGTCGAGCCAGTCGCTGTGGATGAAATTCCCCCATCAGCTAAAACTAGCCCATTTAGAAGTTATCGAACTAAGTTAGCCGAGCGATTTACCCCCAAGCCATCAGTACAGACAAACTTCGATGATGGTGATGATGATTGGCAAGATCGAACGAGCGAAAATCGCCAACTAGATTGGGAAGATTCGCCATTACCGCGCCCGCAAAATGTCCGATCGTCGAGTAATAGATCTACATTTGAAACCGCTGCTCCCGTGGCGCAGCAAAGCCAACGAATCGATCCAGATCGGTACGCGCAAACAGCCGAAGATCGGCAGTTATCCACTAGTCGAGAAGTATACGATGCTGATTTTCGATTGATTCAACCGCCCTATAAACAGCCGCTAGAAACTGAATTTGATGACGAACCAGACTCAGCAGATTTAGACGATCCCGATTTAGATGAAGCAGATGACAACCCTATCCCTTCAGTCACACCCACATCATCAAATCGCTCCTCACCTCCACACAATCTCGATGAAGAAGATTGGGGATTTGATTTTGACGATCGGGATTCCCCCCATCGCGCAAATTGAGCGCGAGCTGTGACAAAATCTAATTAACTTTAAAGTTTATTGGAACTATAACTATAATTGCGTGCATAATATATTAATATAAGGTGAGCTTCATCAAAGCTAATACATAAAGTAAGTTGCAGATCGAGCCACAAACATCCGTCATATCCACTAGTTAAACTATGCCTAAAGTCGATTCCGTAGCAGAAGCAACCATCCCTACAGCACCACTTACCGGGAAAGCTCTGCTTCAAAAAGTCAAAGAACTTTCACATCTTGCCAAGCGTGAAACTGCTACACAGTGCGGCTATGTGAAAACTACCAAAGCAGGTGTGACCCGCACCGATCTATCTGGATTTTATGATGCTGTGCTGACAGCAAAAGGAGTCAAACTTGACGAAACCAGTAGAGATAATCGCGGTAAAACCGCTACCTATAAGGCGACGGTTCACAAGAATGGTCAATTACTGATCGGGGCTGCTTATACCAAGGAAATGGGATTGAAAGAGGGCGATACTTTTAGTATCAAACTAGGTTATAAACATATCCACTTGGTTCAAGATTAATTCGCCCGAACGCAGCCGTAGTGACGGCAATTTATAAATTGCCTTGACTGCGGCTGCTACTTAGCGATCTCCCGATCTCCAAATCGATTGGTCGAAAATTACCACATTAGAAATTCGATCGCATGTATTGAGCGATCTCGATCGCAAATTGCTAACTCTCAACCGCACTAAACAGCCACAGATATCGACAAAACTGTATCCGTTGATGCATAAATTAGCTCGACTCACTATTCACTTTGTTTCGATTACCTCCGGTACGCTTCTCTTCTCTCCGAGAGGCTACGCCAAAGAGACGCGAAGCTGAACGCGAACGAGATTTGAGGGATTAACTTAGCCAGTAGTTTCGTTAAAGATCGATCGGATAACGAGCCGCGTCAGGGCAGAGCTGTTATTTATCTAAAATATCTAGATCGTAAGCAGATGCAAGATGTAAGAGTCAACATTATTATTGAAAGAGATGAAGATGGATGTTATGCTTATTCTCCAGATTTGAAGGGATGTCAATCTCAAGGCAATAGTCTCGAAGAAGTCAAGGTCAATATTAAAGAGGCAGTCGAACTCTATTTAGAAACCTTAGATCGCCATGAAATTCCGGCACTTCGCGAACGAGATATCTTCACGATGGCACTGGAGCTAAAAGTTGCCTAAGTTACCTCGTTTGACAGCTCAACAAGCAGATGTTTTAGTTGGTAATTTGTAAACTCACCTTTTGGCTCAGAATCTAGTTCTATCCCCGATCGCACTTACCAGTCTCTTAACGATCGACAGCAATATGAGCGATAATAAAATCGACAACTGCTGACAAACCCGTACCGAGTTTCAGGTTGGTAAAAATAAACGGCTTGTCACCACGCATTTTAATACTATCTCGCTCCATAATCGCCAGATCGGCTCCTACTTGGGCAGCAAGGTCGATTTTATTAATAACCAACAGATCTGACTTAGTAATACCTGGGCCGCCCTTGCGGGGGATTTTATCGCCACCTGCAACGTCGATCGTGTAGATGGTCAAGTCTACTAATTCGGGGCTGAAAGTAGCCGCAAGATTGTCGCCACCACTTTCGAGAAAGACAATATCTAAGTCGGTAAATTTCCGCTCCAGTTGTTCGATCGCGGCAATATTCATCGACGCATCTTCACGAATGGCTGTATGCGGACAGCCGCCAGTCTCGACCCCAATAATTCGCTCTGGCTCTAGTGCCTGACTTTTGACCAAAAACTGAGCATCTTCTTGAGTATAAATATCATTGGTTACTACCGCCAACTGGTAGCGATCGCGCAACTTCTTGCACAAACCATCGAGCAATGCCGTTTTACCCGAACCAACAGGCCCAGCAATACCAACGCGGAGGGGATTCATAGGGGGAGTGGGGGATGGGGGGACGGGGGGACTGGGAGTGTGGGGGAGTAAGAAGTAAGGAGTAAGGAGTAAGAAGTCGGGGAAAATTAAAACTCTAATCACTATCCACTATCCACTATCCCCTATTCCCTATCCCCTAAATCAGCATTATGGTTCGCATTTATCGTCGCAGGAAACGGTAATTTGACCGATCGCGGCTTTTTTGTCGTACTTTTGAGTTTTGAGATAATCATCGTTACTTTCGGGATAATCGCCTGCAAAATTACGTTTACCTAATGGTTTTGGGCGAAAAGCCAAACCATTGGGGTGTCGATCGAAGTTAATAAATTCTCGCGACTCATTTTCTTTGCTCATCGACAGAGTAGCACCCCCATAGACTGTAGTGGCTTGTCCGATCGGGGTACCGGGGCCGACACCCTGCTGAGTGCGGTAGTTAGGGTTATCGGTCAATAAATGCTGAATCCGATCGCTATCGGTAAAATTAGTGCCTGTGGGATAGGGTATATAGTATTGCACCGTACCAGCTTTGGTCACGGCGATCGCATCAAAACCTTCAATGAAGCTAGGTTTGATGGGGAACTCGAACCCAGAGCCAACTTTTTCTTTTAGCTCCTTAAACGTCATCCCAATTTTCGCCTCACCAATCCCCACTGTGGTGATTTGCCGAGCTGGATCTGTGGCAGGATTGAGTTTGGAAAGTGGATCGGGTTTGGGATTGGCTTTGGTTGTGGGTGGAATTGGGGATGCTGACGGTTGTGGAATTGAGAGCGGCGGTTGGGATGGATAAGTAATAGTTGGTAACGCCGAAATTGATGGGGTAGATGGCGATACTTGGGGGACGGGTTTCGGGCTAGAAACCGCGACTGTCGGCGATGGGGTAGGAGTAGCCACTGGTGGCGATGGCTGGACTGTAGCCACAGGCGTTGGTGTGGCGGTAGGCGGATTTAGAGCCGTTGGTGGTTGAGGTTTTTTGCCACAAGCATTCAAAAGACCGATCGCGAGTAATAAAGATAGGGTGCGGTAAATTTGTCGTTTCATCGCCAGTACCCAGTAAGCTGCAAAATAATACTTTAGAATCTAATTCTACCCCTAGTTAGCAGTTGATAACCACTAGCAAATGCTGTCATGCCGACAAAAAAATTCCACAGACTAGTGGGTTTCAACATTACAGACCCACTCATGAATACTAAAATAATTCCAATCGCGATAAAAATCCAGCCGAAATTGCCCAGTTCTCGTCGCCAAAACGTTAAAGAGCTGATTCCGGCTAGCATTGCTAATACAGAAGCTGTGGCTGAAGTTTTTTGCCACCCAATATAGGCAGTGCTGGAAAAGTCAATACCTTTACCCAAAAAATAGATACTGAAAATAATTAGTGCCAAACCCAGGATACTAGACATGGAAACTACGCCTAATCTAGACGCGATAGTGGTTAAACTAGATTTAGAGTACCCAAATCTTCACGATCGGCTAGCAATCTCCGGCTATGACATTTAAGTTAGTTATCGTTATTGCGACGATTGGCATTCTGCTAATTCTCGAATCTAAGTTTCCTTTCTTTAAGTTTCCTAATTCGCTGCGATCGCGAATTACCAATAATTTTGAGTTGGGAGCGATTAATTCGCTCCTCTCTAGCCTATTCGCGGTGGCTGTATCTAGCTCTAAGCTACTTAGCAGCGGACATTTAGGTTTGTTTACCCAGATTTCCGAGCCAGCGATTGCGGGTGGATTGGCTTTTTTAGTTCTCGATCTTTACATGTATCTTTGGCATCGATCGATGCACACTATCCCGATCGCCTGGAGATTTCATCGGTTACATCATACCGATCGAACGATGAATGTATCGACAGCCTATCGCTTTCACCCGATCGAGATTATTAGTTCGAGCATTCCTAAATTAGCCCTCATCTGGTGGCTGGCAATTCCTAGCAGTTCTGTGCTAATTTACGAGCTAGTATTTACAGTCGTCGTCGCGTTACATCATAGCAATCTCAACTTGCCAGCATCGCTAGATCGCATCTTATCATCTGTCATCCTTACTCCCAATTATCACCGCATCCATCACTCCCAAATTGTGAGTGAAACTAATTCCAATTATGCCAGCGTCCTAATTTGGTGGGATCGACTTTTTGGTACTCATAAATCCTGCCCCAATATCAGCGATATTCAACTTGGTATCGCCGATGAAACCAGAGAACTCAATATCTGGCAATTTTTAGGCTTTAGGCTTTAGGTTTTAGGTTTTAGGCTTTAGGTTTCTTACTCCTTACTCCTTACTCCTTACTCCCTCCTCTCCCATCTCCAACTAATTTGATGCTAGCCTAGTGGATGATTCCGCGATCGGTCATCGAAAACATGAGTAACCCTGAGACTACCGCCACTGCTCCAGATTCAGCACCCGTATCGTCACCAGACAAACTTGCCGATCCGGATGGCGATCGGGCTAGAGCGAGTTTACAGCAGAGTTTGTCTCGATATGCAGCAGATAAGGTTGGCGAAGTTTCACCCAGCTTGCAGAGCGATCTAGACACCTTAGCGTACACGCTGGCGAAGTTGGAGCAAAATAATTATAGTATTGCGGTATTCGGGTTGGTCAGTCGGGGTAAATCGGCGGTACTGAATGCTTTAATCGGCGAGAAAGTCTTAGAAACTGGCCCCCTGAATGGGGTGACGCGGTTCCCGCGACAGGTTCGGTGGTCGCCAGATGGGATAATGCAAATCGATTTAATCGATACTCCTGGCTTGGATGAAATCGATGGCGAAGCACGCGCTACAATGTCGGCAGAAGTTGTCAGTCAAGCTGATTTAATTTTATTTATAATTGCGGGAGATATTACTCAATTAGAATATCAAGCCTTGCGAGAGTTACGACAAGCCCATAAACCATTATTATTAGTATTTAATAAATCCGATCTGTATCCAGAACAAGCTCGTCAAGAAATTTATCAGCAGTTGCGAAATTTGAGCGAAAATAGCGTTAGCGATGAATTATTGCAGCGGTTATTATCGGCGGATGAAGTAGTAATGGTAGCGGCAGATCCTACTCCGATTCAAGTGCGGATTGAATATCCCGATGGGACGAAAAAGTTTGAATGGGAGAAGCCAGAACCCCAAATCGCACCGCTTCAAGCTAAAATTCAAGAGTTATTAACCCGCGAAGGTCGATCGCTATTGGCGATTAATGCTTTAGTGCAGGCACGTTCGGCAGAAACAAATTTAGCTAAAACAACTTTAACCGATCTCCAAGCTGAAGCCAATAAAATCGTCGGGCAATTTGCTACCTATAAGGCTTTAGCAGTCGCACTCAATCCGATCGCCATCTTCGATATTTTAGGCGGTGTATTTCTCGATTTAATGTTGATTCGATCG
>NZ_JANYJC010000098.1 GCF_025361915.1 Chamaesiphon sp. GL140_3_metabinner_50 | reverse complement strand
AGTAATAGGCAAAGTTGGTGGAAATCCCCCTAAATCCCACTTGGAAAGGGGGACTTTCAAAGCCCCCTTTCCAAGGGGGTTGGGGGATTCAGATCTAGAAACGAAGTCTAGCCGACTTGTGCATATACCATCGCCTTGATGAGGGGGGGTAATTCCATCAATCTGATGATGGTGCAACTGGCGCAAAACATCGGTGCGCGTCACTATCCCTACCAACTTACCATCGGCTAACACTGGCAACCTGCCGATATCATAAGTCACCATTAATTCCTCAATTTGAGGGAGGGTAGTATCTGGCGTAACAGTTCTGACTTGTGTTGTCATGTAGCCTTTAACTGGTGCGTGACTGAAGCCGTGATGTAAGGCAATATCTAGATCCCGTCGGGAAATGATGCCAATTAATAGATCCGATCGATCTACAATCGGTAAACCAGAATGCCCGTATCTTAATAACATCCGTTGCGCTTCGGCAATAGTGGTTTCTGGGCGAATTGTGCGAATTGGTGCAGACATCAAATCTCTAGCCATCGGTGGCTGAGGTATCGCCGCTGTAATAGCATCTAAAAGCTGAGTTAATGTCGCTGCTACATCGACACCCCGCAGACTTACCGCCGCCGCTTGCGGATGCCCCCCACCACCTAATGGTTCAAATAATACCTGAAGATCGACACTCGGAATCTTCGATCGACCGATAATCGTTACCCGATTTTCATTTTCCCCGGCGGGAAATTCATGGGTTAATATTAAAACATCCAAATCGGCAATACTCGATCGCATCTGGGCGATAAGACTCGATAACCCCGTAACAAACTGCTCGGTTTTGAGGCTTAAATAGCCGATATTTTTACCACATATAGCTAAGTACCGAACATCCCTCAGAGCTACCTGCAATAACTGTTGCAACTGCGGCGATAATCCCGGCTCGACATACTCCCCAATCGCTGCTAAATTTGCCCCTTGCTGCATCAACCATGCTAAAGCTAGAGCATCCCGCGTCGTACTCATTTCATACGTTAACGAGCCAGTATCGACATGGATACCCAGTGCCATTACCGTCGCTTCAGCAGTCGTTAACGAAACATTTGCCCCCTGGAGTCGCTCGGCAATTATCGTCGTCGTCGCACCCACAGGCTCGATACATACCTGGGTGGCGGGAATATCGCTAGCTTGACCGAAATGATGGTCGTAAACTACGATCGAGTGTAAGCTCGGTAAATCTAGCCATTCCGCCGCTTTACCCAAACGTTGACGTTGCTGTGCGTCTACAATCTGCACCGAGCGGATTTTTTCTGGCTCTACCGATCGTCGTTCGATCGTGGGATACTCGTCTCGATATAGTGCCAAAAAGTCTTTGACAGTTGGATGCGCCCCCCCAGTCAGCACAATTTTACTCCCCGGTAACAGCCGCGCCAATCCTACCGCCGCCCCCAGTGTGTCAAAATCCGCCGTAGTGTGGCAAAGAATTACATCCATCTCTTAATTCAACAGTTAATTATCCACTATCCACTATCCCCTAATCAACGACTCGCCCGTCGATCCTGCTCGCGGCGTTGACGATCGCGCCAGCCTGATAAAGTTAGATAGATAATGCCTAATGTAACGATCGTCAGTAGTCCGAAAGCCGCAATACCTAAAATTGGGAGCAGTCTATTAGTATCCATCGATCGCGCTGGTATTAAAAAGATTATTTAGCTTAATTCTAACTCTTCAGCACCGCTCGAATGCTATGAAAAAGTCCTCGATCTCACGATCGAAGACTTCTGAATTAATCTGAACCTATAAGGGCGAACGACGGGATTCGAACCCGCGAGTGGAGGCACCACAAACCTCTGCCATAACCACTAGGCGACGCTCGCCACGATTTACTCGTATAAACAATCATAGCACGAGTTAACCAAAATATCGTAGCCTGGTGCAATAAATTTTGAGATGAGCGTGCAGCCATCTGACGATTCGGATTGCTGCGCCAGCGACAAGCTAGAGTTCCAATCGATCGAGAAGTCAGGAATTTGCGGTAATTCCAGTGAAGATGACTGAAAATCCCTCAGTTTAAAATCTCGATCGTTCTTGCTATGGCAGGATTTGACAAGTTTTTCATGCCACAGCTCGATCGGTCTAGGGTTGCAGTAAAATGATAAGTGTGTAGGTTGGGTACCTTATGAAAGCGTGGCAGATAGTCTTATTAAGTATTTTGGGATTGTGTGGGATGGGATTTTTGACAAATCCCGATCGAGCCGCTTATGAAACCTATGCGATCGAACAAGTTGGCGAACTCGCTAGAGATCGGTGCTCTCAAGCTCCAGCCGGATTGGGTATTTTGCTACAAGCACCGTGTCGAGCTGCAATCGAATCCTTAAAACCCCAAATTCGCCCCTTATTATCGGCGACTACCACCCGTCAAAACTGGCTATTTTTCAGCATTTATCGATCGGATATCTCGATTCCCGCGATCGATTTCAAGGGACGAGTCGAATCGATCGGGATTTTTAATAAATTTTGCACTTATAAAACTCCCTAATCGTCTAGGTTAGGTAGTAAATATTCAATCTTATTTATTTAGCACTAAACCACTTATCATAAATTTCTTGATACTTACCATTTTCTTGAAGCGATAGCAATGCGTTGTTAATTGGTTTGCGGTAAGGACTGCCATTAGGTAACGCGATCGCGTAACTTTCTTTCCTAAAAATATTTCCGACTACTTGAACTTTGCCTTTACCATCATGAGCGGCATAATAAAGTAAAATTGGTGCATCAAAAACAACTGCATCTACATTACTACTATTTAAAGCATTAAAAGCTTCATCGATTTGTTTGAATTCTTTGGCTTCGATCTTTTGCTGGCTGAGGTAGTTGGCAGAAGTAGTATTCACAATTGTCGCGACACGTTTGCCTGCGAGATCTTGAGGACTTTTAATATTACTTTGGAGTCGATCGACTGTTAAAGAAGTAGTCACCGTTGCTGTAAAATAAGCAATAAATACCACACTAATAAACATCCAAATTACTGCCATAATTCTTCCCAAAGCACCTTTGGGCATCTCTTCCGCTTGAGTCGCTAGAGTAGCGGCTGCCCACCAACAGGTTTTAAAAATACCTGGGAAATAATTACTATTTTCTAAAAAGCCGCCCTGATGTTTGCGCTCTACCAACCAGACAATATGTGCGGGAATGAGAATAATAAGTAACATCATTCCTAATAACTGGAGAAATTCTGGTGTAAATAAAGAGTCAACTAATCTAGCGATCGAGCTTTGTTGACCTTGACTGCGAACTAATATTTGCAGCCCAGAATCAAAGATTGGTTGCGAAAAATCAAAGTCTTGTTCTCGTTGGGATGTAACTGAAATTGCTGAAATTCCAACATCGGCTTGTCCCGATTTAACTGAATTCAATAATTCGCTCACATTACCATTTTTGACGAAAATTGATTTTGCGTCTAATTCTTGAGCGATGTTTCTCCATAACTCGATACTAAACCCACCTAACTCACCATTTGCTTCAGTTACAAAGGGTGAGACTAACCTAGTAGCTATTTTAAAAGTTTTACCACTAATTACTACTGGAGCAACAGCACTGGGAGTAGCAGTAGTTGATGGCTGAGGTTTTGGTTGGGCACTAACAGGATCTAAATGAAGTGGACTGAAGATTAACACGATTGCCAGCGTAGCAATCGCGATCGTTGCCAGCATAATTAACTTATTCAACCATCGCTGAATGTATCCTAAATGAGATCGGTTGAGTTTCATCGGGTTGTGGGTACCTTAGAACTAAAGGTTATCTTTGCGTTTCTAAATTATTATCGATATTGACATTTAAATTGCGTATTTAGCGTTTAAGATAGACAGAATTCAAACTAATCAAAAACTCTCGCACTATTTCAGTGCGTCGATTCATGTCAGGTTGTTGACGACAGAATGCGGATTGCAGCAACTTTATTTTTAAAAACTACCATCAAATCCGTTCCCGCGAACATCTCCTGATGGAGAATCTCAATTTTCATAATGAGAATTGCTAGGAGATAGGGGATGAGATGTCATTACTTAGAGGCTTGCAATTTAATAAACTACCAGTGGGTCTAGGTTTCGACTTCGCTCAACCTCTGAGGGTTGAGCGAAGTC
>NZ_JANYJC010000089.1 GCF_025361915.1 Chamaesiphon sp. GL140_3_metabinner_50 | reverse complement strand
TTGCAAGCGGCGATGCAGCGGGTCGCGATCGAGCATCAGTCGCAATTAGATCGCTTGCGGCTGCGGTGCGAACGCATCAAGCCCGATCGTCAGTTAGCACTGGAGATCGATCGGCTCCACGGACTCCAGCAGCGTCTCCAGCGGGCGATCGCCGCCAAATTGCAAACTGTGTCCCAACAGCAGTTACACCTGCGAGAGCGGTGCCAAACCCTCGATCCGCGCTTAGTTTTACAGCGGGGCTATGCCTTGGTGAGACAAACTAATGGCACGCTCGTCCGCGATGGCGATCGATTGGTTGTGGGTGAAGAGTTGGCGATTCAACTCGGTCGGGGACGCGTAAAAGTAAACGTAATAGAGGTAGATCGTGGCGAAGAAAAATAATTGGAAGTACGAAGAAACAGTCGATCGGATCGAGGAAATATTAGCGCAAATTGAAGGTGGCGATCTAGAATTAGCTGAAGTATTCAGTCAGTTTGAGATCGCGATCGCCTCTTTGCAGCAATGTGAAAATTTTCTTGCCGAACATAGGGAGCGGGTAGAATTATTGTTAGAAAATTTGGGTAATAGTTAGCGATCGGGAGTAGTCGATGTAAGAAATAAAAGTTGCTTAAAGATCGATAATCCAGCGGCATACAGATGCGAGTTGATTGTCATCTGTTAAATTAGCTGCATTGGTCAATGTACCGTCTTCGAGCTGCGTCCAAATTTCATCCGCCATACTACTAACAATCGCAGCACCAATGAATAATGAAGCAGGTGCCAAGTCGATCTTCGAGAAAGCATTCCGAATGCGTAACAAAGCTGTACGAGCTGTTTTCCAGTGTTCGTCAGCACCAGCAGGATCGATACCACCTTTAAGTTCGCCTAGCGCGACATACAATGTACCGTCCAACACTGCTCGATCGAGGTTTTGGGGAGTACACGCAAGCAGACACAAATCGATGTTTTTACGCACGATTGCTGGAGTGTAGTTATAGCGAAGCGTTCGCGTACCTTGAAGATTTGTCCAGCTCAGTGCGTTGGTTTGAAATTCAATGTCGGGGTCGATAAAACTGCCAGTAAGCCACTTCTTAGTCTTGATGTGTCGCCACTTAAATGAAATATTTGCCAACGACAATGCAGCGATAACATTACGAGTTAGTTTTCGTTGTGCAATTGCACCACCGATATTTCGCATCGCGCCACCGACAGTATCTCCGCGCTTAATCAGGAATCGATACATTAATTCATCGATCCAATCTGCGCCTGCTGGGTCGAGGAAGTTTGCAATGAAGTCTCGGACTGCTCGTTCTTTGGCGATCTGGTCGAGATGGCTTGCTGCTTTGTCTGAAATTCCTGCGGCGGTTACCAGTGCAGTGTGGATTGTGGACAGAGACATCAAATCGATCGGATGCGATAGTGTTAATACCGCAGCTTTAAGCGCACGCGCTTGAGTAATAAAAGGAGTAGCTTGCCGATTCTTCTCTAATGCTAGCTCTAGAAATCCCGACCGCGTTTCGATGGAGCTGGTAATGAGGTCGGCTTTAGTCTGTAGGTGCGTTCGATAAGGTTGGCCAGAATTCTTGTTACCTACAGAATTTTCATTTAAAGTCATTGAAGCTTCTCCCAGATGTAGACGCACTTGCGGAGCGCAGCTCTTCCATGTACTCCCATTTGCTGACTACTATTGCCTTTTCCTTGCTGTAAAACGGTAATGCTCGGTACCTGAAAGCCCAATTTCTCAGCAATATCGGATAAGATCAGGTCTACCGATATACTTGCACCTGCATAGCGCACGTTATCATTGACCATGAACAGTGGTGCGCCTGGTTTGAGAATCCGCAGACACTCAAAGATCGCACAAGCCATTTCGGAGAAGTAGCCCTCGACCATGCGTGGAATACCAGTGTTGTTGAGGAGCTTGCGATCTTTTTGGTTATTGAGGTGTTCGAGAATTGCTTGTAGAAGCAGTTGCGTATTAGCAGTTTCTACAGGTACGCGCCAATCAGGATTCATTTCTAGTAGTGCTTTAGTCCGATTTTCGACAGTACACGAAACCATTTCTTGCCGCAAAGCAATCAATCGATCGCCTGTAACACCAAGCAAAGCTAGTTCCAGTGCGTAAGTGCGCGTGTAATCATAGCGATTGCAATAAGGTGGGGAGGTGAACACGGCATCGAATGAGTTGCTCGGTAAGCATTGTAATTTCTGCAAGCATAACCCCTGAAGAATTTTCGTTTGTCCCAGCTTAATTGGCTGTTGGTTATCGATCGATAGTCTGCTTTCTCGATCGAGTGGAGGCAGATCGCCGCTAATTTCTTCGAGCTTGGCAACAATAGCTAGATCGAAATCTAAAATGATTCCTTTATTAAAAGATTTAGCACTTTGACCGCGATTGGAACGTGCATCCCAGCGCAGATATTGACCATCTTTGCGCGTATAGCTAATATTTTCGAGAATACATAACAATGCAAACCGCAGCACTGTTTGTACGGGCGTAGACTCATTAGCAAGTGCGGCTAGATAACGTTCGATCGCGAGTAATGTTGCAGGTGGATATGCACCCTCTGTAATCTTGAGTACTCCTAAAGTGCAGCGTGTCGGCCAACTTTGCCACGGTTTCATCGATCGCCATCGCTCGATAGTGGCAAAGTCTTCTAATCTAAATTTATTTTCTAGCAACTGTCGCGCATGAATAATTTCGATGCCGATGGGCAATAGCTCGATCCCAGTGCTATCTAAACCCAATCCATTAGCCGCAAATAAAGCCGTACCGCTGCCAGCAAATGGATCGAGAATATGACCATTGAGGATGCCACGTTCTTGAAGCAATTTCTCAACTAATGCTGCTGAAAAAGCCTCTTTGTATTTAAACCAGCGATAGGAAGCTCGATTTTTATTAGCTTGGAAAGATACGAGTTGTCTGGTTAGAACTGGTGACACAACTAGTCGTGTCTCAAATTGTTGTTTTAATTTCGCATCTTGGCTCTCGGTCCGATCGAGGAAGGCACCAGAAATATTATCCAACGGAGCCAAAGCAGCTTCTTGTCCGATATCGGCTGAATGTGGAGTTAGTTGTTGGATCGTCTTCACTTGTCTATCGACTTACTTGCTACTTGTTTTGGGGTTACTTTACTATTTATGAGATAGCATCTCAATCTATCATAGAATGCAGCCGGAAGTCCTAGTTTGGCGATCGGTTGTTAATCCATTTCCACCATTGCACTAACGATCGGGATAATACTAACGGTTTGAGTTCGATCGCTTTACGGTCTAATAAATCTTGGATAATATTAAAAGCCGCATATTGCAACCCTAAGAAACTATCGACAGGTGCATAATAGTTGCCCAAGGTAATCGAGCCAGATGCATAAATTTTACCTGCTTGATTAGCCATTTCTGTTAATTCAAATTCAGGATTGACTGTCAATCTGCCTAATTGATTGAGTGGCAAATTATATTGCTGGACTAAATCTTGCAATAACGGACTCGCCATAATTGGCGCATCTACAGCGGTAGCATCGATAATAAAGTCAGCTTCTAATTGAATATCGCCTTTGACACCTGATTCTTTAACGGTGGTAATCGTCCCGCCATGTGTGGAGTGGGGGACGACTTGCTGAACTTCGCCGTAAAAAATTTGATACCAACCTTTATTAATCCCGCCAGTAATAATTTTGCGCCAGTCGGGGCGATTCATGGTGGTTACGCCACCCCAATCGGCGAGTAAGTTCTGACGTTGTTCTGGGGTCGCATTTTCGAGGATTGTTTTATACTGTCCTCCCCAGGCAGATTTCGGCCAGTTGAAGGGCTGAAATTCATAATTGTGTTCGACTTTTCGATCGGCTAAACCGTATTTATTTCCTTCAATTTTAGCGGAGCGAAGTAATTGAATGACGCGAATTTCGACTCGATCGTTATTCCGTCGTAATGTATAAAGTTTCTGTAAAATTCTGGCGGCGACGATTCCGGTACCGCGTAATAATACCGTTCCACCATAGTTAGCTAGAGACTCGTAAATATGTTCGTGGGGTTCGTACGCATTGACGACGGTTTTAAAATCTTGAGTGCGATCGCGATATGCTTGGAGATCTGGTAAAAATTGGAGTGCGGGATAACCAGTGGCGATATGCACGTAACGCGCAATCGTGCAAGCATAATCGGTGGGTTGTTGACAGGTATAAACGATCGCATATCGACCGTCAGTAGTCTTGCGAATTGCCTCGACATGCGCCGTGCGAGTCATTTTGCGCCAACTAATTCGGGCGGCTTCGCGATCGATCGCGGCGATAACATCGCCAGATTTGGGCGTATATGTACTGGCTAGCGTCGGTTCGGCGAAGACTTGCCATAGATGACTCAATCCCGATCGCAATTTCCCCTTAGCGATGTCTTTAACCGCCTCTAGGGTGGCATAGTTCGGAAAACCCCAAAGATTATCGGGACAAGCATCCGCAGGCGATCTGAGCCGTTCTTGCGGGACGATTTGGGTATTGAGACAGAGTTGCTGGTAGCGTCCGTAGGGTTGTTGCTCCATTCCCAATACGCGGATCCGATCGAGACTCACGCCCCCAACTCTGAGTAAATCTACCCAGATAAAACTGCCCAAACCGCCGCCAATGGTGGCATATTCGACTTCTTCGACGGGTAATCCGGTGGCGTGGATGGCTTGAGGATCGATTTGGGAATGTTGGAAGATCGGCGGTAAACAGCTATTCACCCGCACCACTGGCGGCGGTGTAATGCGCGGATCTGGTCGATTGGTGACAGCATTAAAGCCGATTTGCGATCGACTGGCTGGAGTAGTTAGGGGTTGAGAATTAGTGGGAATGGAGATCGAGATTTGGTAGTTTCCCAGTTGAATGACATCACCCGGTGCGATCTCGTGCTGCGGTTGTTTGCTCCCGTTAACGATGATGCCGTTACTACTACCGCGATCGACTATTATCAATTTATCTTGCTGGACTTCGATCGAGGCATGATAGCGCGATACGTCTAGACTATTTAAGACAATCCGACAGACTCGCTCGGTACCCAGTGTTTCTGGAAGTCGCGCAAATTCTCGCCCTAAAGCGATAGGTACTGTTAACAGGGGTTCTTTACGTTCTCCTGTTGCTGGATCTTCCCACATCAAACGGATTTGCACGATTCTCCTACCGAGAGGCTTTGCCAACGATTGTCTGAGTGTTTAACGATCGATTTTAGCAGGATGAGCGATCTTTTGCTCGTTCTCGCAATCCTCTCTTTACGCACTTCTACTATTTTTTGGTTGCCAAAACTCGGTTCTTGGAGTGTATTCTATATATCCAGTCCCATCATCAATCCCAATCACCTGATTACCAAAGCATTCCAGCAAGGCAACCATACAACCAGTGCCACCGTATGGGTAGCCATGCGGATCGAAAGTCAGGTAATATTTATTACTCTCTTCTTGAATGGCGATAAGATCGTAGTCTCCATTCCAGAAAGCATCGAGCATGGATTCTAAATGCCATTGTGTGTAAAGCCATTGTGGAGAGTTGCGGACTTCAACGGGTGTTGAAAACCACTCATCCCAGTATTCTTGAGATTCTTGTTCTGATGGATTCCAAAAATAGGCGCGTTCTACATCTGTTAGATAATTTATAAATACGGTATCATCTACTTCAGCTACTATGTCGTCTGATTTATCCGACTCGATCCGATCGATATCTAGACTTGCCGATTTTGCCTCTCTAATCATTCCAAAAAAATCGATCGTTCTCCTGAGAGATGTCTCATCTTTTTGCAAAAACTCTACATAGAAATCTAATTGGTTCATACTTGTATTAGAACATGAAAAACGATCGACAGTCAGACAAAAACACCCCTCGAAGATCGGAACCCGATCGACTGTTTAGAACGATTTCAATCGCACAGATCTGCATTCATCTCTGTGCTTATATTGCCGCTTTTGTCAAACTAATTATCATCGAAGCTGGTGGATATTACGATACGGGAGTGATGAGTTTTCTCGGTATCACGCTTGTCTCGATGCCATTATTTGCGATCGCGTTATGGCTGATTCAGAATAGAGCGAAACTCTCCAAGAGCATCATAATTATGGGGTATTGTTTTAATCTAGGTGTATCGATCTGGAGTATTTGGATAATAATCAAGGTCGGTTATCTGATTCCACTAGGATAGGCATAGGGAAAATAAATTAATTCCCTAATACCTAACACCTAATACCTAACCCCTAACTTACCGATCGATTCAACAGTACCGGACAAGGAGCTTTAATCCGCACATAATCAGAAAGAGAATTACCTAATAACCGATCGATATCTGGTAAGTTCTTTGCGATCGAAGGGCGACGATCTGGCGAACCGACAGCAATTAGATCGACATTAAACTCTTCAGCCGCTTGACAGATTTCCTTGCCAGGATTGCCAGTCGAGACGATACATTTATAGGCTACACCTTGTTTTTTAGCTTCATTA
>NZ_JANYJC010000065.1 GCF_025361915.1 Chamaesiphon sp. GL140_3_metabinner_50 | reverse complement strand
GTTGAATCTTTCGTCAGAACTAATCTTCCTCACTAAATAAATAAAAATCATTTTGCCCAGCATCGGAGTGGACAGTTTCTAGTATGTAAGGAATATTAGCGGACAGGAGAAAATTATAATAGGATGGGATAAATTAAACTCACCTATAACTACACTTCAAGATTTACAGTTTATGATTTACCTAAAATTAATCGCAACTAACTTAGTAAAATCAGCTTATAGCGAAGAAATTATTCCAGAAGTTAAATTTGACGGATCGGGACTAGCACCGACATTAGACTATTTCAGAAGTGAGGCTCCAGATCGATTTGAATCTATACAGGAAATGTTGCAGCAGATCGTTCCAGGTGTGCGAAAAGTAGGAGTAAGACGTGCCAAAGTTAAGATCGATCGACAGAGATCGATCGAAGTTGATGGTAAATCTATCTCTTATGAAGAAAACCAAGAAGTCACCGGACAAGAAATTGTTCTGGATATGAATACAGGCGATCGCATTCCCGCTCATGCTATTAGTGAAGGGACGATGCTAACTTTAGGTTTACTGACCGTATTAATGAATCCTAAGCAGCCAAATTTAGTATTACTAGATGATATCGAGCAGGGACTTCATCCCAAAGCACAACGAGAATTAATCACCGTATTTAAGCGAATTATTCAAACTAATCCAAATTTACAGATTATTTTCACTACTCACTCTCCCTATATCATCGATGAACTCGAACCTTCCCAAGTTCATGTTTTGAGTAATTCTAAAGCTGGATTTACTCATGCCAAACGACTAGACGAACATCCCGATGCAGAATGGGCAAAACAAACTTTGACTACTGGCGAATTTTGGAATGCAGAAGGAGAAGATTGGGTGCTGGACGGAGATGTGAATGATTGAGGTTATTGTTATTGTTGAAGGTAGAATGGATGCTGTTACTGCAACAAAATTAGCCGAGCGCGTTCTTGTCGAAAAGGTAGATTGGTTAGAACAGGAAAGTTTACAACATCTATTTCAATGGACTGGTTTAGATTCAGGAAGTGAGTATTCATGCTGGAAAGATACTAATGATATTATCGATCGAGCTAAAAAAGCTGGTATTCCGATGCCTAGATTTTTAGGTCATGGTAAAACTGGCTCGTTGAAGGCGGACGGTGCGGCGGCAATGAAAATCGTGAATTTAATCAAACTGCTCCATTTAAAAGAGCATCGAAAGATTGCCGCAGTTCTCTTTATTCGCGATCTAGATAATCAACCAGAGCGAAGAAGGGGCATCGAGCAAGCAAGATCGGAACATGAGGATCGCCAACCGCAAATAGAAATTATCATCGGTACAGCCGATCGAATGCGGGAAGCTTGGGTTTTAAATGGTTTTATCCCCTCAGATTTAGAAGAAAAGCGAATCTTAGCACAGCTAAAAACCAAATTAACTTTCGATCCTTGTGAGGAGGCTCATAAATTACGCGACGATCCAGGTGAAGATCGAAATCCTAAATTAGTTGTTAAAAAGCTTACAGATGGTGATATTGTCCGCGAACAGCAATGCTGGGAAGAAACCGATCTAGAAATGTGCGATCGAGAGGATCTGATACGGGGTTGAGAGAATATTTGAAGGAAGTCGAGGAACGATTGATATCCATACTCGATCGAGCCGATTTGTAAAGATATTCATTGCCTTTCATTGGCATGGCCTCTTTAAAGAAGAATCGAGAATACAATATTGAGAATTTAGTAAAACGATCGACGATTTGGATAGTGCGGTATTCGATCGGGTAAAATTTAGCTAATTCAAAAAGTGTGAATATTATGCCTGAATCAGTTTTGAAAGGTCGTGTTGCTCTAGTTACGGGCGTTAGTCGGCGCAAAGGAATTGGCTTTGCGATCGCTCAACAGCTAGCAATGATGGGTGCCGATGTTTTTATTCATTCTTTTACATCCTACGACGCAGATCGAGAATGGGGAGCCGATGCTGACGGTATTTCTGGCTTAATAGCTACACTTCAGGAATATGGTACTCAAATCGCTCATGCTGAGGGAGATTTTCTCGATCCTGCCGTGCCTAGTCAAATTATAAATGCTGCGGTTCGATCGTTTGGACATGTGGATATTTTAGTTGCCAATCATGTCTACAGCACGATGGGAAATTTAGAAGAACTAACCGCAGCAGAAATCGATTTACATCTACAAATAAACGTGCGCGGAACGTTACTTTTAACTCAAGCTTTTGCAGCCCAACACCACAAAATTTCTGGCGGTAGAGTAATTTTGCTAACCTCTGGACAACATCTGACCCCCATGCCTAGCGAACTTGCTTATGTTGCTTCAAAGGGTGCTTTGCAGCAACTGACGCTGAGTTTATCGGCTCATCTAATTCCGCGTGGAATTACGGTAAATACTGTCAATCCAGGTGCGACAGATACAGCTTGGGCTGATGCAGAACTTTACGAACTAATTCGCGCCGCCAATCCGCAGGGGCGATGGGGAAAACCAGAAGATGCGGCGAGGTTAATTAGTTGGCTGGTGACAGATGATGCCCAATGGATTACTGGACAGACAATTAACTCTAATGGTGGTGGATATTGAATGAATCTTATCCCCTTACTTCAACTTGCGTTGGTGTAGCCGCGCTTCGTCGTAGGTAATCGAATCTCGATCGATACACTAAGTATTCCCATGAACGATCGAAATATAATCGAAAAAAATGAGCGTAGAATTACTCCTACTCTCATGTTGACAAACGGTTGAATTTAGCGAACCTTACTTAGGTATGCCGATTAAAGATCGATCGCCTGCAACTACTTTCCCGATTGCGTAAGATGCAATTTGCTGCGATTCAAAAAAGGCGATCGATTCTGTTACCACCGTTGCTGGCACGATAACTACATAACCGATGCCCATATTAAAAGTATTAAACATATCTACCGGAGCCACATTTCCCGCCTCGGCTAGCCATTGAAACGCTGGGGGAATTTGCCAACTATGGAGATCGATCGCGATCGAATGGTTAGCACTCAAGCAGCGAGGTAAATTTTCGGGTAACCCCCCACCAGTAATATGCGCCATGCCATGAATTGGTAATTGTCGCTCGATCGCGGCTAAAATCGGCTTCACATATATTTGAGTGGGTGTGAGGTAAACGTGTCCCAAATTTTGCCCCGCCAAGCTACTGGGGGTATCCTCCCACCGATAGCCACCATCGGCGACAATTTTTCGCACCAGACTATAGCCATTACTATGAATACCACTACTGGCTAAACCGATCGCCACATCGCCAACCTGAATCTGGGAGCCATCGATGAGTTTGCTCTTTTCGGCAATTCCCACCGCAAAGCCAGCCAAATCGTATTCACCCGATTGATAAAATCCGGGCATTTCTGCCGTCTCGCCGCCGAGTAAGGCACAACCCGCCTGACGACAGCCATCGGCAATTCCCGCAACTACCTGGGTGAGTTGGGTAGAATTAAGTTTACCTGTTGCCAAGTAGTCGAGAAAATAGAGCGGCTCGGCTCCACAGGTGAGAATATCATTAACGCACATGGCGACTAAATCGATGCCGATCGAGGCATGATTATCTAATTCTTGGGCAATTTTAAGTTTGGTACCCACCCCATCGGTACCAGAGACGAGTACTGGCTGTCGGTATCCGGCGGGTAATTCAAACCAGCCGCTAAAACCGCCTAAACCCCCTAAAACTCCCGGACGATGCGTGCTGTGGACGAGGTTTTTGATGTTTTCGACAAACGCCCTCCCAGCCACCACATCGACACCTGCTTGTTGATAATCCATAGCTAACTCGTACGCGAGATCGAGACACAGGCATTCTACCGCGATCGCTTTACACTCCGCAAATGTGCTGGATTTTGAGGGCCGACGACAGGATCGATAAGATTGTTTCCCAAGCCCAATCGTTCTCTATATTAGTGTCGCTAAATTGGGCATTTTGCCGATAAGCGATATTACTGAGACATTCTCGTATCAATAGTTACACGAATCTTCAGGACGTTATTTTACTAATGTTCCACCCTACTCTCTAACTTAGCAATTTCAAATGATGGCGATCTGGAGAGTTTGGTGTGTCAATTTCGATCGTTAGCAGCTCTATTTTATAAAATTTTAATAAAAAAATAGCTAATTTTCAAAACCCGTCAACCCCAGATCGAGGGAATTATCATTTAAATAATATATATGAAAAAATGTAACATATCATTTTTCCTGATTAAAAAATCTTGGGGATCGCATCACTCAAAGCTTGGAAGGGTGGGGATCGCTCGGAATTTTGGCACTCGATCGAGGTATTTCGATCGCATACAAAACAGGTTTTGTCAAGGATTTCGATCGGTAAAATCGCGAAAAACTTCGTGTTATGGTAGACCCATCGTTCCTCACACCGAGGTGAACACGGGACAAGTATGAGTTAGGAACTGGTGAATTAATCTCAATTTGTGAGGTATAACCAAACCGAATCTCAAAGATAAAGACGTTTCACAATAGGCTTATGAATCACCAAACTTTGACTGGATTAACTGCTCTCGTAGCAACTTTAGCTGTTTCCACAGCGGCATCTGCTACACCATCAGTCAATTCCACTCAACCCAATTCCATCGAATCAAAACAGTTAATCGCTCAATCAGTCGGACAAGCTTCTTTTTACGGTAACCAACCAGGTGAAGGTGGCCCTCTAACTGCAAATGGTGAAAGGTATCAACCAGGTGGCTATACTGCCGCTCACCGAACTTTACCTTTCGGTACCAGAGTTCGCGTTACTAGTCCTGCTACTGGTCGTTCGGTAGTAGTCCGGATTAACGATCGCGGCCCCTATACTGGTGGTAGAGTTATCGACTTATCCGTCGGCGCAGCAAGAGCGATCGGTTTGACCAATTCTGGTGTCGGTACTGTCCGCATGGAAGTTGTCGGTGGTGGTGAAGGTCGCCGTCAAGGTCGTCGCAATCGCTAATCGATGCATGTTTCGAGTCGATCTCTCTACTCCAGGTCGTGCTAGGTTTTGCAGAGATCGGACTCAATCTAAGTGTTATCTACCGTTTCTGGTAATTTAGTAAGCAACTAAATGTTGTAATTGTAGTCAAAGCAAGGTTTATCGGTGACGTAATTCAGGTAAAATCGATTGTCAGAGTCGATGCTACGCGGATGGTTAAATGGCTATGTCGATCGACATCTAATATTTTATTTGTCTTAGATGGTTTGGACTAGTTTAATAACTCAAGTCGAACGCCTCGGTCTGATGTAACGTAATATTGTTTCTCCCCGAAGAATTATGAATCAACATCGTTGGAACTGCCTGACTGCATTATGTCTGAGTACGGTAATCGCGCCAATTTCTAGCGTTCGGGCTGAAGTACCATCGCCAGTGGGTGCAGTTAGTACCCCACAACCATCGCTAGCATCGGCAACAACGCCCCCAGCAGTTACAGAATTCCAAACCAGTACCGCACCTGAAATTGTTAAAGCGGTGCCGCAAGTGAGTGCCTTGCCGATCCTCACTCCATCGGGTAAAATTAAAATCATTACCCCCCAACGATCGCTCAAAATTGCCAAATCGGTTAGCTTCCCCAGTAAAATCCAGGCTCCAGCTCCGATCTCTCCAGCTTTTACCGAGCCATCGGTTTTCAATCCAGCTCTGCGCGCGAGCAACCCAATTGTCTCAATCCCGAATCCGATTGATACCGCACCAGTTAGAGTAAGTTCTGTCGTACCACTGCCTCAAGTTACCAAAGTCACACCGACAACCCCAACTACAATCTTCACCAGCCAAGTTGCCAGTCCGCCAATTTTCGTCACTCGTAGCGATAATTCGCAGCTAGCCCGCAAGTTACCAACGACAATTACTAATTCGGCTACTGTTAGAGCTGAGATCGCCACTACCCCCATCGCTGAAGATTCGCGCTCGGCAACAGCTACCATCGCCCCCAGCGAACGTACGGAGACTAGTAGCGTTCCTCAAGTTGCCCCGATCGTCAGCTACAAAGATAAAGCCAATCTGCCCAGTTTTGAAGCAGGTGCGCCAGTATTTATTATTCAAGAAGAGCGTCCCCAGCAAATTGTGGCAACCGTCATCGCTCAAGTTGACGATAAAATCGTCGCACCAGAGCCGAGTATTGCCATTCCCGTCGAGCGTCCCAAACAATCGACCATTCCCTTTCAATCGATTTCGCCTACACCCACGATCGTTAAAATTGAGCCAGCAGCAGCCACTTCGCAACCAATTTTAGAAAAAATCGTCTCCACTCAAACCGGGAAAGCCTCCTGGTATGGCAGTGAAGGCGGTTCTAAGACCGCAAATGGTGAGAGGTACAATCCTAGTGGTTTAACCGCCGCACATCGCACTCTACCCTTCGGTACTAAAGTTCGAGTTACTAATATCAGAACTGGTCAGACTGTCATCGTCAGAATTAACGATCGCGGCCCATTTCACGGCAATCGGATTATCGACATTTCCGCTGGTGCGGCTGAAGCCATCGGTCTCAAAAGTACTGGTGTCGGTCGAGTTCGGGTCGATATTTTAGACAATCGCGGCTAATAACCAAATAATAGCTAAGTCGAGTCGGAACTAGTGTGTCAACATATTGATATACCCTCATTCCGATTATGCTCAAGCTACCTCGACAGATTTGGATCCTCGCGCTAGGTCGATTACTGTCAGAAATCGGGAGCGGATTTACGCTATTTTACGCCCCGATTTTTTTCGTGCAGCAAGTCGGGTTATCGGCGACATCGGTAGGATTAGCATTAGGTAGTGCCTCGATTTCTGGTGTCACTGGACGGTTGATTAGTGGCACTTATGCCGATCGCTGGGGACGCAAGCCAGTATTATTATTAGCAATGTTCGTACTGGCAATTTCGGCTTTTATTCTCGCCAGTACTAATAGTTTTGAAACTCTAATAATCGGTTGTTTGGTGCAGGGTTTAGGATTAGGATTGTATTGGCCTGCTAATGAAGCGATCGTTGCCGATCTTACTGATGGAGAAGAACGCCGATTTGCTTATGCAATTACCCGATTAGCAGATAATTTGGGCATGGGATTGGGGATAATTGCTGGCGGAATTTTGATTAGTGCTAGTGGCTCTTATCGGACGTTATTTATTATCGATGGAATTTCTTTTTGCTGTTTTTTCCTCACGATCGCATTTGGCATTCGAGAGACGTTACAAACGCAAACAAGAGCGGTCAGATTTGTGAGCGGTTATACTACCGCATTACGCGATCGACGTTTATTAGTTTACGTTGCCGTCAATATTATTTTGACTGTTTATATCTCTCAAACTCAGACCACTTTACCATTATATTTTAGTGGTTTTGTGCCGCAAGCTGGGGCAAGTGGTTTTAGTCCGCAAATAATTAGTACCTTATTTACCGGACATTTATTAATGACGATTGTCGCACAATTGCCGATGCTCAAATTATTGCAAAGCTTGGGTCACGTCCGCTCGTTAATGATTTCTGGTGGGTTGTGGATTTTAGGTTTTGTTTGTATAACTATAACCGGGACGACTGCTAATTTACAAATACTCTGGGCGAGTTTTGGCTTAGGATTATTTGCCCTAGCAATTGTGAGTTATACACCAACCGCATCCGCCCTAATTGCCGATTTAGCTCCACCTTCTTTACGCGGTGTTTATACCTCAATTAATTCGCTCTGTTGGGCGGCTGGCTACGCCATTGGGCCACCATTGGGCGGTTGGGCACTCGATCGCTCCGTGCGATTCGCCCACGATTTCTGGCTCGGTTTAGCCGCCACAGTCCCGATCGTTTGGCTAATTTTATTGTGGCTAGAAAGATTAATCGAGGTCAGAGAATAGAGAGTCGTTGTACTCACATTAGCTAATTAAGGTGATTCCCAATCGAGAATATACCATTTGAACTATGATTTACCTGATGCTTCATGAGATGCAAAGCAGGGAATGAATAGATGGACTAAGATTGTCGAATAGAAATCCATCAAAGTCCATCAATAAATCATTTTAATCAAAGTTAAGACAATAATTAGCGATCGAATCCAACCGTTAAATTAGCAGATATCGATCGCATTCTATGAATCGCACCAAAAACCCGACTTCTTGGAGAAGTCGGGTTTTTTACTTACGCTTGCTAAATTAGCAATAAATATTAATTGGGATCGATATTAGACTTGAGTTTAATTTGCAGATCGGTACCTTTTTTCAAGACTACTTCACCACCGGGACTAGATAAAACAAATGCGGTAGCTGCGGCGGCTCCTGCTAGTTTACCATGCTTAAATTTAGTCTTATCGCCGATAAAATTACCTGCGATCGTTCCGCCGAGAACAATGCCAGCATTTTTAAGAAATTGACCCTTAGTTTTAGTCTCAACTTGAGTGTTGACTAAAGCAGCATCGATCGGTAACAGTTCGCCATTTTTAAGTTTGAGATCGTCAAATGTGAGATTCATTTGTGCTTTCTTGCCTTTGGCGGCTTTAGTTACTTTTTCTAAATGTCCTTCGATTGTGGCATCTTTAAGGGCTGGATATTTACTAATCGAGCCATTTTTAACTTTAATTGTAAACTTTTCATTACTGCGATTTTTGCCGCTAGAAAGTTCTTGTTGCAGATCGGTATTAATAGTAACTCCGGCTGGAACTATTGCTAACGCACTACTATTTGCTGGTTTATTAGTTGTAGTTATCGCGCTAGAGGTAGCTGGTTTAGCCGTATCGACGGGTTTTTCGGCGACTTTTTTGCTACAACTAGCCAAACTGCCTAAAGATAAAGTTATCAGTACGATTGAAACGGATTGTTTGAACATAATTATTGACTCCACACCACATACCACACTATAAAATGTATGTGATGTCTGTAGTCTAGCATTTGGCGATTGATTCAACCATTGGCTATTTGTCTGGAAATCTCTACTATTGCTACGACTTGCCGAAAGTCATTTATTTACCTCGTAGATAAAGCTCGATCGCAATTGACTTTACCCACAATTTCTCGACCCAGCCATGCGGTATTATGAGATAGAGATTTGAGGCTATTTTTAGTAACCACCCAAGTTTGCTGCGGATCGAAGAGGATCGACTGAGTGGGTGGCGATTGGTGCAGACAGCGTGCGGGATTGGTACTCAGTGCCGCCCATAGTTCTAGCGCAGACAACTTACCTGGAACGACGAGATTTGCCCATAATAACGGTAGAGCTAATTCTAACCCGATCGCGCCTGCGGGAGCTTCGCCAAATGCGACGGTTTTTTCCTCGTAAGTATAGGCGTGATGGTCGATCGCGATCGCATCGATCGCACCTGTTTTTATCCCTTCAATCAGGGCAATTTGGTCGGATGGGTTGCCTAAAGGCGGGTTTAGTTTAAAATTGGGGTCGTAGGTGGCGAGAGCGGTGGTATTGGCGATGAGATGCAACCATGTGGTACTGGCGGTAATCGGCACGCCGCGTTGTTTGGCGGCTGTGACTAGTTCTACGCCTCGGCGGGTGGAAATCCGCATTAAGTGGACGGGGGTGCCGACTTCGGCAATAATTTCGATGAGCTGGGCTAGCGCGGCGGTTTCACTACTAACCGGATCGACGGGTAAGCCATATTTTAGAGCGGCGACACCCGCTCTGGCGACTCCATTCCCGCGTAATTGGCGATCGAGCGCGTATAATCCGATCGGGCGGTTGAATGGTTGGAGATATTCGAGGATGCGGCAAATTAGGGCAGGGTTGGATATCGATCGTCCATCTGCCCAGCCTGTAATATTAGTAGTAGCAAGTTCGGCTAATTCGGTCATTGCCGTACCTTCGACACCGACAGTCAGCGCGCTCCAGTAGCCGAGTTGAGGGCAGTTAGGCATTTGGACGGCGATTTGCTGATACTCGCGATCGAGGCTGACTATACTACTAGCTCGATCGAGCGCGGGTAAGGTATCGGGTAAGATGTTTAGGGATCTAAAACCGCCAGCTTGGGCAGATTGTAGCAAGGAGGTAAGTGTTTCGCGTTCTTCATGCCCTGGCGTACCGCTGTGACTGTATAAGTCTACCAAACCGGGTGCGAGGATGAGGTGCCCTCCGGGAATAGTCTCTAAGTCAGTGGGGAGTAAAGTGGTGTCGGAGACTTCCTGAATTATGCCATCGATAACTAAGAGATCTGCCACTCGTTCGGTGAGATTGCCATCGCTGTTACCGATCGGGTTTAATATTCTAACCTGTTGGAATAATTGGTTCATCTTTTCTAAATTGCAAGTGCAGCCTTATAATGCGCCAGCGGCGGTTTTATCGAGGATGCCGCTAGAGAGATGACTGGTAATGTTTAGTGCTTGAATCACGGGTTTGCCTTCGATGCCATCTGGATAGTCGATGACGGTGACTGCACCATTACCCTGTTTGATTTTCCAGATATCTGCTAAACCTAGTCCCAGCAAAGAACATAGCAATACTTTATTGGTGGCATCATGAGCGACAACGATACCTGTTTGGGTATTATTCCCCACCTGTCGGATCGTTTGTTGCCATGCTGCTGTCGCTCGATTCCAAACATTTTGAAGATTCTCGCCTTCAGGCATTTGGACAGATTCGGGATGGGTGTGCCAACGGGCAAGTTCGCCGGGATATTCAGCCTCGATTTCGGCTTCAAATTTGCCTTCCCAGAGTCCGTGCCCGATTTCGCGGAGATCGGCATTCTCATGTAATGTTAAATTAGGATGCTCTTTGAGAATAATTTGGGCGGTTTCTTTCGGACGCAACATCGGACTGGTAAATCCAAAGTCGATTTGGGTGGTTTTTAAAAATTCTGCGGCTAGACTGGCTTGATTGCGTCCGTTATCGTTGAGAGGAACGTCGATTTGACCTTGAAATTTGCCCGCACGATTCCAGTCGGTTTCGCCATGACGGATCAGCAGAAAGCGAGGGCCGATATTTTGCGGGCGAAAGGTGGGTAATTTCTGCCCTAAGTGACTGGTTTGATTGAGCGATTCTAGTTGGACTTTTTCGCCCCAACCGCCGCTAAAATTCAGCACGGTAACGCCGCAATTTGACTGCTGAATGCTGTGATACTGGGCTGGAGATATCCCCAATGCCGTACTAATTAAAGCGCGGTTGATGCCATTGTGGGCGACGATCGCGATCGTTTGGTCTTGATGTTGTGGTAATATCTCTTGCCAGAAGTTAGCGGCTTGTTGGTATAAAGCCAACACCGGGAAAAATTCGCTCTGGCTACCATCTGCTTGTGGAAGCAACATTTTTAGTTCGTGGGGACGTTCTTTCCAAGCGCGATATTCGGCTGCATATTTTTCGCGAACTTCCTGATTGAGCATGGTTTCCCATAATGGCAGATCGATCTCTAACAGTCGATCGTCAGCCTGGAGCCGATCTTGTTGTTGTAGCTGAGTTAGCACGATCGAGGCTGTCTGTTGCGCTCGTTGCAGCGGACTAGCATAAACTTTATCGAACTTTAAGCCCTGCAATGCTACCCCTGTGAGTTTAGCATCTTCACAACCCCGATCGGTCAAGACAGATAAATCGCTCCGCCCTTGAATCCGCCCTTGGCTGTTATAACTACTTTGTCCGTGCCGTACAATAATTACTCGCATACTCACAGGTTTCATTCTCCATTAGCTGACTCATCTTATCAGGGGTTAGGCAGGTGTCACAACTAGTCGGTGGGGATGGAGGGACTGGGGGACGGGGGGACGGGGGACTGGGAGACGGGGGACGCTTTTGTCTATATCCACCATTCCCTATTCCCTATTCCCTATTCCCTAAAGATATTGATGCCAATTATAAAAAGATCTTAGAGTATTGCAGCTAGTTGGTCTCGATCGCAATAAGATCTATTTATAAGCAAACGCTGTCGATCGTCTATTTGAGTCTAGTTCTGACCGATCGCACTTTTGACTGATATCTTAATAATTTCTTAGCGTTTATTAATACATTTTCTTTAGATTAAATCTCCTCTGTACCGTCAACTTCGCCAATGCCTAATTTGACCTCAACCATCCGGGGTAATTACCCTCTGAATACCTTTGAGACTATCCGCGATCTGTGGCAAAAAATGGCAGGAACAATCCTTCACGAGCAAGGATTCGCCGCAGAAGATGGTGTCCGATCGATAACTAATGCCATGCTAAACCGCGAATCGTTCAAGATTGGTGTAGAATCTGGTGTGGAGAATTTATTACCCGATTTACCGCAATTTTTATTATTGCAATCTCCCAAGTTTCAAGCACTACTAACGGGGCAAATTATTGATTCAGGTCGGGCAGCACGGATGACGATCGAAGTTACGTTCGTACCCACGAATATCGAGCTATTTATCCAGCCGCTCATTCCTTACTTACCAGCAACTGTAGAGTTAATTGTCGATCCGAACTTTACTAACGATAGCGATCTGCAAGGTCATTTTACTCAGTTGTTATTGAATGTCCTCATTGAGGCAAAGTCAGATGAGAGCGACCGCGAAATTGTTCTACAGCAACAAGTAGCTCAGGCAAAATTACTTAACTATATTACTACTCAAATCTATCAAACATTAGATTTACCAGTCATTCTCCAAGCTGCTGTCGATCGGGTACAAACATTTTTACATGCAGATCGACTGATTGTCTATCAGTTTGACTTTAATAAAATCGACGGTAAAGTTAGCCATCGAGATTTTGATGACTATACTGGTGTCGGCAGAGTTGCTTATGAGTCGCTAGGCAACGAGCAGTTACAATCGGTTTTAGATGTTACCGAGCGTCAAGATTGTTTTGAAGATCGTCGCATCTGGCATGAGTATCGAAATGGGATGACAAAAGAGATCGATCGAGTCGATTTAGAATACGCCCAAAACCAATGTATGTTAGATTTAATGGCGCGATCGCAAATTAAGTCAAAATTAGTAGTCCCGATTGTTGTTAAGACAGAATTGTGGGGTTTATTAATCGCTCACCAGTGTCAATCTGCTCGACAATGGCAAACTAGAGAAAGTCAATTTTTACAGCAGGTTGCCGAACATTTAGCTCTGGCAATCGATCGCTCAGAGCTGTATACTAACAGCCTGTGGCACACTCAAGAGCTAGAACACAGAGTAAACGAACGCACGCGAGAATTGCGCGATGCGGTGATTGTGGCGCAAACAGCCAATCAATCTAAAACTGAATTTTTAGCACTTTTAAGTCATGAATTACGCACGCCACTAACTAGCATTTTAGGGCTATCGGCAACATTACTTAGATTACCATTACTTAGTTTAACCGAACGACAACAAAAATATCTGCAAGTCATTCATAATAGCGGCGAACATTTATCGGAGTTGATCGATGATATTTTAGACTTCTATAAATTAGAAGTTGGCAAGACTTTTTTGAAGGTCAGTGAATTTTCATTAGCAAAGTTAATCGAGCAAGTGGTAGATCTATTCAGAGCTAAAGCCGAACAGAGAAAGATTCACTTAGAAGTGCATATTATCAAAGATGCTACCAATATTTCGGACGGGGGTAATCGCGATCTCCGTTTCCAGGGTGATGCCAAGCAGGTGCGTCAAGTCTTATTAAATATTTTAACTAATGCTATTAAATTTACTCCAGAAAATGGCACGGTGATTGTCAGATCTTGGCTTGAAGATTGTTACGCAGTAATTGAGGTAGAAGATAGCGGCATCGGCATTGAAGAAGCACAAATTCCGCGACTATTTAAAAAGTTTCACCAGCTCGATCGTAACTTCGATCGCGATTATGGCGGTATGGGGTTAGGATTGGCAATTACCCAGCAATTAGTCGAATTACATGGTGGCTCGATCGAAGTTGATTCGATTATCGGTTCTGGTTCGACTTTTACAGTTAGGCTGGCATCTCAGCCGCTACAAGTACCAGAGCGAAATGATTGGCTAGAAATGGATCGCAAGCTAGTTTTTCAAGATCCCGAACTCAACCCCATTCCCAATCGGATTGTCTTAATCGAACAAGATGAAGATCTCGCCAACTTTATGTGCGATATCTTGACTGCGGCAAGATATCAAGTGACATGGTTGCTGTCTGCGGAATCTTCATTCAGACAAATAGCCATGTTCGAGCCAGATTTGCTAATTATCGATTTAGATCTGGAAGCCGGAACTGTCGATCGATCGATCGACAATATCCGCAAATCTAGTACGATTAGTACGCTCAAAATTTTAGCGATCGCGACTAAAGATGAGATCGTTAGTCCGATCGGTAAACGACACATCGATGACTATTTATGGAAACAGGTAAATCCCGAACAGCTATTGCGGAAAATTACCAAGTTATTAAGCCGTCCCGATCGAGAATAACAGTTAAAAATGTGGGAAGTTGTAGCTGTTGTTACTAGTTTAATGACGAACCTGTGGCAAGATCGACAGGCTTAGTACCGACGATCTGCAAGTTAGTTTTGTGGTAGAAACCGCGCTTAGAACGTGGCAACTGCCATTGATAACCTTCCGGATCGGGATGCAACCGCATCAATTTCGACCACTCAGTCACATTGTGGGTAGCGGCTGAAAGTTTGGTAATGCGCTCGATTCCCAGTCGCTGTGCTAGTTGGCTCAATTCCAACTGCATAGAAGTGGCAATCTCACCGCGATCGTTAACTGTCAACAATTTGGCATCTTTGGCTTGAACCAACGTCTCGATCGCATCAGATACCCGATCTGTGGCTTGTTGATGTCGATCGAGTGATGATGTCAACCGTTCGATCGCCGATTGGCAATGTGCATCTAAACTGAGGTTGGTACGGGAGTTTAAGAGTTGCATCAAACACTTAATCTGTTCCCGTTCGAGCTGAAGCTGTTGCTGATGTTCGGTTAGAGTTTGACTAACAGAGCGGGTAATTTGCTGATAAATCTGCTCTTGGTGAGAATTTACGGCTGGGGTGAGGGTCGTCATAACTTAGCAATCTCAATAGTTGAAGGAATAGGAGTAGCATGAATTGAAGTGTTAGTTGGAGATGCAATGTCAAACCCAGATTGAGATCGAGTAACTAGGCGCGCCAACAGATGTCTCTGTTGCGCTAGCTAATTTTCGTCTCATGCTATAGTTCCCTATTTACGAGCGATTGCGACATCTTTAGTCTGCCAAAACTCAAAAAAATTCTCACCAGGTACCCTAAACCCTCTAAGATAGATTCGGAATTCAAAATTCGACAATACCAATCTCAAAGACTGTTCCTCTAACTCCCATCTCCCATCTCTCCCCCCTAAATACATATGCCTCGCCGGACTGACATACACAAAATCTTACTATTAGGTTCTGGCCCGATCGCAATCGGACAAGGGTGTGAATTTGACTATTCTGGCACTCAGGCTTGTAAAGCACTGCGGGAAGAAGGGTTTCAGGTAATTTTGGTTAACTCCAATCCTGCGACCATTATGACGGATCCGGATACGGCCGATCGAACTTATATCGAGCCGCTCACGCCAGAATTGGTCGAAAAAGTCATTATGAAAGAACGTCCCGATGCGCTACTCCCGACGATGGGGGGACAGACGGCTTTAAATATTGCCGTGAGTCTGGCAAAATCGGGAGTATTGGAAAAATATGGAGTCGAACTAATTGGCGCGAAATTAGGTGCGATCGAAATGGCGGAAGATCGGTTGTTATTTAAAGAGGCAATGGCGCGGATCGGCGTACCAGTTTGTCCATCAGGCATCGCTACGACCCTCGCAGAGGGACGAATAGTCGGTAAAGAGATCGGCAGCTACCCGCTGATTATTCGTCCCGCCTTCACGCTCGGAGGTGCCGGAGGGGGGATTGCGTACAATCAGGAAGAATTTGAAGAGATCGTCCAGACGGGACTAGATGCTTCGCCTGTGGATCAGATTTTGGTCGAGAAATCTTTGCTGGGGTGGAAGGAGTACGAACTAGAAGTAATGCGAGATCTGGCGGATAATGTGGTCATTATTTGTTCGATCGAGAATATCGATCCGATGGGAATTCATACTGGCGATTCGATTACTGTCGCTCCCGCGCAAACCCTGACAGATAAAGAGTATCAGCGGTTGCGAGATGCATCGATTAAAATCATCCGCGAGATTGGTGTCGAGACAGGCGGTTCTAACATTCAATTTGCAGTCCACCCAGATAATGGCGAATTTATCGTCATTGAAATGAACCCCCGCGTCAGTCGTTCTTCGGCGTTAGCTTCTAAAGCAACCGGATTTCCGATCGCTAAATTTGCAGCTAAATTAGCAGTCGGTTATACACTCGATGAAATCCCCAATGATATTACCAAAAAAACCCCCGCATCGTTCGAGCCGACGATCGATTATGTAGTTACTAAAATTCCTCGGTTTGCCTTTGAAAAATTTGCTGGTTCGTCTCAAACATTAACCACTCAAATGAAGTCAGTCGGCGAAGCAATGGCGATCGGACGTACCTTCCAAGAGTCCTTTCAAAAAGCCTTACGATCGCTCGAAATCGGTCGGTATGGCTGGGGTTGCGATCGGGATGAATCGTTACCTTCGATCGAGCAAGTCCGCTCCATGCTCAGAACGCCGACACCCGATCGGATCTTTAGCATTCGTCATGCGATGCAGCTTAAAATGTCGCTCGAAGATATCTACGATTTGACGGGAGTCGATATGTGGTTTCTCGATAAATTGCAAGATATTTTAACTACAGAATCTTTCCTCAAAACCCAACAATTAACAGCTCTAACTAAAAGCCAACTCTGGGATGTCAAACGTCAAGGTTTTAGCGATTGGCAGATTGCTTATGCAACCAAAACCGATCAAGATATCGTCCGTACCTATCGCAAATCTCTCGGCGTAGTTCCCGCTTATAAATTAGTCGATACCTGCGCCGCCGAATTTGAAGCCGAAACCCCCTATTACTACTCCACCTACGAAGAAGAAACCGAAGTTATCCCCTCCAGTCGGCGCAAAGTGATGATTCTCGGCGGGGGGCCAAATCGGATCGGACAAGGGATCGAATTCGACTACTGCTGCTGTCATGCGTCCTACGCACTCAGCAAACAAGGCTTCGAGACAATTATGGTTAACTCCAATCCCGAAACCGTATCCACCGACTACGATACCAGCGATCGGCTATACTTCGAGCCACTGACCAAAGAAGATGTCCTCAATATCATCGAAGCCGAGCAACCTGAAGGCATCATCATCCAATTCGGCGGACAAACCCCACTCAAATTAGCCGTCCCCCTCCAAGAATATCTCGACTCCCAAACCGCAGAAAGTAATATCACCACCAAAATCTGGGGCACTAGTCCAGATTCGATCGATATGGCTGAAAATCGGGAGCGATTTGAATTAGTATTGCGCGAACTCGGCATCCAACAGCCCGAAAACGGCATGGCGCGCAGTTATGGCGATGCACTAGGCGTTGCCAACCGCGTCGGTTATCCCGTCGTAGTTCGTCCCTCCTACGTCCTCGGCGGACGCGCGATGGAAATTGTCTACTCCGATGCCGAACTCGAACGCTATATGACCTATGCAGTGCAGGTCGAACCCGACCACCCCATTCTGATCGATAAGTTCCTAGAGAACGCCATAGAAGTCGATGTAGACGCAATTGCCGACGCATCCGGGCAAGTGGTCATTGGCGGCATTATGGAGCATATCGAACAAGCCGGAATTCACTCCGGTGATTCGGCTTGCTCACTCCCCTATGTCTCATTATCAGAGCCGACACTAGCCACGATTCGCAAATGGACAGTCCAACTGGCACAATCGCTCAAAGTGATCGGGCTAATGAACATCCAATTTGCCGTCCGGGGCGAACAGGTATATATCCTCGAAGCCAATCCCCGCGCCTCCCGCACGGTACCATTCGTCGCCAAAGCCACAGGCGTACCACTCGCGGGTTATGCCGCCCGCATTATGTCAGGCGAAACCCTCGCCGGATTGAACTACACCGCCGAAGTCATCCCCACCCATATCGCCGTTAAAGAAGCCGTCTTACCCTTCGACAGGTTCCCCGGTACCGATACGCTCCTCGGCCCCGAAATGCGCTCCACAGGCGAAGTCATGGGCATCGATGTCGATTTTGGTCGCGCCTACGCCAAAGCCGAACTCGCTGCCAGCCAGAAGTTACCATTGACGGGTAAAGTATTCGTATCGACTAGCGATCGCGATAAACAAGCCGTCGTCCCAGTAGTTCGCGATTTAATCGCCCTCGGCTTCAAAATTATCGCGACTTCTGGTACTCAAAAAGTATTAGAAGAGCATGGCTTAGTCGTCGAACCAGTGCTAAAACTCCACGAAGGTCGTCCGCATGTGGTCGATATCATTAAAAATAGTCAAATTCAACTAATTATTAATACCCCTTCTGGTGAAGAAGCCCAAGCCGACGGTAAATTAATTCGCCGTACGGCTCTAGTCTACAAGATTGCGATGGTCACCACGATCGCGGGTGCTAAAGCAACGGCGGCGGCAATTAAGTCGCTCCAAACGCAACCGCTAGAAGTCAAAGCCCTACAAGATTACATCGGTCTAGGTCGCTCTTAAAAATCCCCTCCTCGGAGGGGTGCCCGAAGGGCGGGGTGGGTAGGTCTCCGCTACTCATCGAATAGACTTCGTTTTGAGATCTAGATCCCCCCTAACCCCCCTTCAAAAGGGGGGAACCGGATCCGGAAGTCCCCCTTTTGAAGGGGGATTTAGGGGGATCTCTAGGATTTTAGCACGATCGAAGATCTACCCACCCCGTCGCTACGCGCCACCCCTCCGAGGAGGGGATTTTTTTAGGAACGGGCGCATTTAACGATCGCATCGATGACGCGATGGAGGTCTTCATCTGATAAATTTGAGCCAGAAGGTAGGCATAGACCGCGATCGAACAGATCTTCGGCAACTTCACCGCCAACGCGATCGTAATTTTGGAAAATCGGTTGCATGTGCAATGGCTTCCACACCGGACGGGCTTCGATTTGAGCTTCAGCGAGGGCTAGACGGACGTGTTCGCGATCGACACCAAAAGCGGTCGGAGCGATCGTTAGGCAGGTCAGCCAGCGGGTAGCAGTTCCCCAGGAGGCTTCTGGCATGAATTCAATACCGGGGAGATGTGCTAAAGCCTGCTGATAGACTTCACAGTTGCGCCGTCTGGCGGCGACGCGATCGTTTAATACTAGTAATTGTCCGCGTCCGATGCCTGCGAGAACGTTGCTCATGCGGTAATTGTAGCCAATTTCGCTATGCTGGTAATGAGGTGCGGGATCTCGTGCTTGGGTTGCCAAAAATTTGGCTTTAGAAGTAATGCTGGCATCTTCAGAAACTAACATTCCCCCGCCGGACGTGGTAATAATTTTGTTGCCGTTAAACGAGAAAATGCCCACCTTGCCAAAGGTACCGGGAGATCGCCCTTTATAGGTGGCTCCTAAGGCTTCGGCGGCATCTTCGATAATCGGTACGCCATAATGTTCGCAAGCGGCCAGAATTGGATCGATATCGGCACATTGTCCGTAGATATGTACCAAAATTACGGCTTTTGGTAATTTACACAGCCGCGCGCGTTGCTCTAGAGCGGTTTCGAGCAGCTTGGCATCCATATTCCACGATTGCCTGTCGCTATCGATAAAGACAGGTTTGGCACCTTCATAGACAATCGGATTGGCACTTGCCGAAAAAGTTAGGCTAGAGCAAAATACATCATCGCCAGCTCCTACCCCGACGAGTTTGAGGGCTAAATGCAACGCCGCTGTACCCGAAGTTACCGCAGTTGCATGACTCGAACCTACTTTTTGGCAGAACTCTCGCTCGAAAGCATCAACATGAGGGCCGATTGGGGCGATCCAATTAGTTTCAAAGGCTTCGGTCACGAATTGGAGTTCGCGACTTCCCATATGTGGAGTTGAGAGTAAAATAGGTTTGGTCATTGCCGGAAAATATGAATATATAAAATTGAGTGTGGGCTAAAATTAGCAGATTATAGATATTAGATACCTTAATTTAAAAATACCGTTCGGAGTAAACAGAATTAACAGATTGAGGGGGCAATCGTTACTACAAATCCCTAGCTAAAGAGTGACGAGTGCTAATGTAGATATCGATTGCGAGTGCGACCTATATTTAGATTCGGGAGCTATTCTCAATTATACCCAGATTATTTTCAGGTACGATCTGTCGCGGTGTTTTCGATCGGGAAGATCGAGCCATTGTGATTAGAGATCGAGGTTAATTCACGCCAATGGTAAGCGATAAATCGGGAAAAATGATGAATTGTTTAGTTCTGATGTAGTCATTCCCGCAGACTCAGCTCTAAACTGTGTCAATCGATCGTAGAGATCTCTATTAATAATAACTTCCATCGTTGTAAAAGATTTTGTATGCTTAGAAAAACCAGCTTTGAAGTGATAAAGCGAGTCGCGATCGCTACCAAGTCCACCACCAAAATTCAGGTAACGATTATTCCGTTCTTTTGCCCACCGGATAACGTAATCGAAGGCAATCGTGGTCGGCGATTGTGGTAAAAATTGCGTTCTCGTACCACCTAAATGATATTGAACTATGCCACTAAATTCAGTAATTAGACTAGCCGCAATCACTTCGCTATCTGCTTCGACAATGCATAACCAGATCCCTTCGCCTAGAGCTTCGACTAGTTTATGAAAATAATCTTTAGTAAAAAAGTAGGTTCCTGTCGCATTAACTCGATGCATTGTCTCAGTATAAATATCGATAAATATATCTAAATATTCATCAATTGGTACCATTCTGACCGTAGCTCCAGCTCGTTGTGCTTTAGTTATTTTAGTCCGATGATTAGATCTAATTTGCCGCCAAATAGCTGCTAAATCTTCAGAGAGATCGCAGATGACCACTTCGCCACGGGGATTCAACCGCTCGTAAGGAGCATTGCGATCGACCGAATCGTATCGATCGCTAATCGCCGGGTCGATGTAACTATTGAACAGCGGGTGGAGTCTCAAAAATGCCGAACAGATCTTTCGTTGTCGCCAGTTTTCATAGATAGTATTTAAGGCGGTTGTCATAAATTGAGTATTTTGACCCGATTCACTTACCAACATGCCAGGATAACCATAAGGCGAGACAATATCGTAAATGCGATCGTTATTAAATGCCCGTGTATCGCCGATAATTAAATCGCAATTGCGGATGATGTAAGGCAAGAAAAAAACACTCTCCCCATCTTTAACAATAATTGCTTCGGCAACACCATTAATTCGGTCTGCTTCTAGTGCTAAATATCCAGGTAGATGGTAAAAGTCATGAGGAATTAGATTCAAGCATTCTTGCCAAGCCGAATCTAATGAAGAGACAACTTGAGTGGTTATTGATTGTAAAAATGTCGTCCCAGCCATACTTTTAATCTCTTCGGTTGAATTGTTAAAAGTGCTACATCAAGTTCCGATCGATTAAATAATTTGGCTGATGACAAGTAAGATTTACATTTAACTCAATCTTTGAAATGCAAAACTTTGAGGTGTAATCTTTCCTTTAGCCGTTGGCAAAGCCGCGCTTCGTCGTAAGTAATCGCCGCTTTGATGAGATTCACTTAGCTTATGTTGCCCAAATTTTGGGGAAAAGCATCACATGAGAGTAAGGAGTAAGGAGTAAGGAGTGAGAGGGGTACGCGAAAAATGACTCGCAGACAAGGGGGGGTGTGTCTGCAAGTCATTGGGGGGTGGGTGTGGATGATAAGCGATGCTGTTAGCGGGCGGCTGCTACTAACTTGCCTAAGAGTACTTGTGCGGCTTTTTGACCGGGGGGTAGACTTCTGAGATAGGTATCTAGTTCGGATGAAGATCTTTGGGTGACTTGGGAGGTACTAACCAGAGACTTGATGTAGTTGTTGTAGGCACTGACGGCACCGTTAAGAATGACTGGATCGATCGAGCCATCGCCACCGCGCAATCCGACCATCGATTGGGCGAGTTGTTGGGCGGGAATGCCGCCACCTAAGGCAGTAACGAGGGTATCGCGGGCTGCTGGATTGGAATTGAGTGGGGCGTTAATGACTGCTAGAGCGGTTTCGGCGGCGGCGGGATCGACTTCGATCGAATTGCCACCAACCGATTGGGTACCGCTGATATTCGCTGCGGTAAGATTGGCACTGACAGCTTTAACGCGATCGTTAACACCATCGGCAAAGGTAATTTTAGTGCCGCTACCGGGGGTCGCACCGCTACCAATGACCCCATTGACGGGATCGGCACCGTAAGGAGGATTGCCGATGATATCTACAAATTTTTGGGCTTGAGCGGGAGCGTTATTTGCCACTAATATGGCAACGATCGTCGAAATTGTCGTCAGGGAGAGGTTTTGAATCTTCATAGGAGGAGATGGGAGTAGGGAGTAAGGAAAATCCCCTCCTAGGAGGGGTGCCCGTAGGGCTACTGGTCGGGTCACCCGCCCAGTGGGGTGGGTAGATCTTCGCTAAAACCTAAAGGCTAAAGGCTAGAGGCTAAAGCCTAAAACCTAAAACCTAAAGGCTAAAACCTAAAACCTAAAACCTCTAAAAATGGATGCCGATACCGCCACCGAGCGCAAAACGGCTCTTTGGCCCGGTATTTTGGTCGCCAGCGATATCTAGCAGAGCGGGGGTGACTTGTAAACCGATCGTGTCGCCGAGTTTGACGGTTAGGGGTAAACCGACGCTGAAATTGCGCCCGTTATAATCAGCCGCTACGGCGATATTTTCGGAGAAGCGGAAGCCCAAGCTGCCGAAAATATTGACATTCTTGTTATCGGCAGTCAGATCGTTAAAGGTGCGGAAGCGACCGCTACCCGCGCCGACTGTTGCGGTAAAGTTACTAGTTGCGCCAACGGGGAGAATTCCGGTAATTGCGCCGTAGTAGGTATCTTTGGGATCGTTGGCAGTGGTGTAACCATTGCGAATGGCGTTTTCCCAGCCTGCAGCGATCGAGAGATTGTCGCCGAGTTGTTTGTGCAGCTTAAAGTTAAAGCCACCACGTTGAGCGAGACTGGTACCAGCAGAAGTGTAGGAGGTTTCTAGACCGACGAAAGTCTTGGAGTTACCCAAACCGATCCCTCCACCGTAAACGGTGTTGTTATCGCTGCCATTGGGCGCGATCGCGATGGGTAAATTATCTTGGTAGCCCGCTCCAGCAAAAATATCGCCCCAGTTGGCACCAAAGGCGGTAGGGGTGGTAATGCCGCCTGCGGGGGCGTTGAGTGGTTTGCGTCCGCTAGAGACGACGATACCGGGTGCCGTACCGATGCTGGTGCGGTTGAGGATATCGGCTTCGGTAATTTTGGCAACAGATGGCGCGGTACCGCAGCTAACGATATATTTTTGGGCGGGGTTATCGGCAGCTAAGGCGGGGAGTCGGCCCGCAGCAACTAAGATTTGATGGAGAGAAGCTGCAACATCCGCACGGGTGGCGATCCGATTGGGGTCGTAGGTACGGCTGTCAGGATAGGAAACGCTCACAGCGACGCATTTTTGAGTGGCGGCGACGATCGCATTGCGACCATAACTCGGTATCTGTGCGGCATCTGTAAATAGCTCGTCTACGCGACTGGCGGTGCTACCGTCTGGTTGGATTTTACTCCCGTTGACGAGGGCGACGAGGGATTCGATCCGGACGATGTTTTTGTTGGGGCCGAAGGTATTATTGTGGTGTCCAGCCAAAAAGCCCGCCCGGTAAGCTCGATCTATAACAGATGCCGCCCAGTAATTCGAGGGGACATCGGCGAAGGTGCGCGATTCTCGAATCGGTTGGAGGTCGAAGGCTTTGTTGAGCATCGCGGCAAATTCGGCTCTGGTAATCGGTTGGTCGGGGCGGTAGGTGCCGTCTGGATAGCCGACGATAATATTTTTGTCGGCTAAGATTTTGATAAACGGCTCTGCCCAGCTACTGCTAATGTCGCTCAAATTCGATGTAGAGGGCTGAGTGGGCTGGGGTGGAGGTGGTGGTGTGGCTTGAGCTATGGAAGAGGCTGGAAGCGGATTTGTCGGGATGGCTACTACTCTAGCGGCGGTAGTGACAATGGTGGCACTCATTAATGCTAAAAATAAGGTAATTCTCTTGAAATTAAGCAAACTGTAATGGCGATTCATAATTGGTGAGTTGTATGTTCGTGCGAATTTCCGCTCGATCGATGCGATCGAGCGGCGGTTAAAATGCTTTAATAGTTGGGTCTGTTGGGTTTCGCTTGCTCTGCTTGGTGCGCTGTCTTGTCGGTGCTTGGTTGATTTTCACGGTCGGGAAACCCGACCGAAAATCAATCCGCTTTTTTATTCGGGGGGAACCCTAGACATAAAGCCGCCGCTGTCTTGTCGTTTTTTTAGATCTCCTGTCGGAGAGGCTCCGCCAACGGGGGGAACCCTAGACATAAAACCGCCGCTGTCTTGTCTCCCTAAACCGTCGGGGAACAAAGGCGAGCGGGAGCCGCTAAATCCCCCTTCAAAAGCGGATGCGCGC
>NZ_JANYJC010000061.1 GCF_025361915.1 Chamaesiphon sp. GL140_3_metabinner_50 | reverse complement strand
TCTTCGTCTAAAGTTGATAAAATACCTTCTAAATCTCTTGCCCCATGTAAAACTCGCAAAATCTCAACTCGATCGTCTTGCACGCGATAAAATACTAAATAATCTTTAAAGTTTTTAATGCGCCATTGACGCACTTCTCCCATGATATCGAATACAAAGTTCACAGACTTACCAATTCTGGGAGCTATTAAAATTTGAGAAAAAGTGGCTTCAGCTAGTTCGAGAAAATGCTCTGCCGCAGCAACATTACCATTGCTAAGAATATAGTTTGCTTGTTGCCTGAGATCTTGAGTTGCCCGGTTGCGAATGATTAACTTATGACTCATTGATGGCTATTTTCTCCATCGAATATCGAAGCGCGTAACCTCCCCCAATATTCAGGGTTGACTGCTTCGCTATCTGAATCTAGACTTTCTTGAAGCAACTGTGCGATCTTGTTTCGATCGCTTTGCCGCTGGCGATCCTGTTGCCCTAATTCTAAAAAGTATTCTACTGCACTTGAGTAGATACCTGCCTGAATCTGAGCCGTAATGTGCGTCTGAAGATCTTCTGGGATATCAAGAATAACGTTCATTGTTAAAAGTTATCGAGGATGTTTCGATCGGATCGAGCTGGTTTGAATGTAGACAATCTCACCAATTAATTGTTACGAGATCGATTCGTTAATTGGGAATCGATCGATTAATTGAATCGCCCGACGGGCATTGGCTTGCAAAGAATCGCTAGCATGAGGTACATAAGGAATCTGCGACAATAGATCTACCGTCCGGCGCAACATCCGGACGATATCGCCCTCATCGAGATTGGTATTGCTACACAACTCCGTCCAAGATAGCTCTAACGCCCACTTTTCGACGATGCCGACTAGCTCGTATTCCATCCAGACGGGGAGAGCTACCTGATAGCGGCGTTGGATTTGGAATAGTTGGCGGCGGGAGCCGCGTAGGGCACTCAGCGTCATTACAACCTCATCTGCTGGCTCGTAGTTAGTCCAACTATCGGAGCGGGGGGTTTCCGATACCAGGGCACAGATTACGGCGGCTAAATGGTGCGGATCTAAACCATCTAGATAGCCAGACATCAGCGCGAGGGCAATCCACAGCTCGTTATCGCCACGAATGGCGGCGGCGGCTTCGCCAATCCGGGTGGGCAATACACCTTGCAAGCCATTGACTTGGCGGAGTACTTCGATTAAATTAAGAAATTCTTGCCAATGTCGATCGAGTTGGTTTTGGAGTGTGGTTTGGAGATCTTTAATTTCTTCTTCTAATACGGCTTGGCGGCGATAGCGTTTGATTAAGGTGGCGGGGTTGCCCCATTCCCAGACGGGATGGTTTTCGAGTTTGGTTTTCAGTTCGGCGACGGTTTTGACTTGGGCGGTTAATTCGGCTGTAGCTGGCGGCTCTACTGCGGGGATGCTTTGAGCGATTTCGGCGGTTAGGCTCATCCCCTTGCGGACTTGTCCGGGTTTGAGGGGCATATCCGCAGGTGGAAGTAGGGAAACTACTTGAGGGACGCGCTGTTTGCCGCCATATTCCGACCAATGTTTGTGAACGGCGACGACATCTTGATGGTTGACGACGTACCATTTGTTATCTTGTCCCAAACAGACGAGGGCGGGTTTGTAGCCCGAACCTGCGATTTTGGTGACGAGGACGGCGGGTAAAGGTGTTGCGACGGCGACGTGTTTGCCTTTGAGACTGAGGATCGTGCCGGGGAAGGCTGTGGGTAATTGTTTGCCAACTTGGGCGGCTTGGAGTTGTTCGGTATAGAGTTGGAGATTTTTAAGCTGATTTTGGTCGAGTTTGAGTTGAGAATGACAGGTTTCGTAGTCGGCTAATACGTTAGCATCGATTTTACCCAGGCTTTCTTGAAGAGTGACTAATTCTTGCTTAATATCGCCGATGCCTTGCTGTTGGGGCAGTAGATGGAGGGTTTTGGTAAAGTGTCCAAAACTGCGTTCGACTAGTTCTCTGGCTTCCTCTAGGGTATGGGTTTGGAGTAGGTTTAGTACCATCCCATAAGTGGGGGTAAATTGACTCACTAGCGGATCTGGTGACGATGTGGCAAAGTCGCTGGCTTCCTTCGCGCCTTCAAATCTGGTCTGAGTGGCGACTACATAGCCCACCACGTCCTTCCCGCGCCGTCCGGCACGTCCCGACATTTGCAGAAATTCGGAGGCGGTCAGGAGGCGATGTCCCTGGTCTGTGCGTTTGGATAAGCTGGAAATTACTGTCGTTCGGGCGGGCATATTAATCCCCGCTGCGAGGGTTTCGGTAGCGAAGACGACTTTGATTAAGCCCTGTGTGAATAATTCTTCAACTAGCACTTTCCAGGCGGGTAAAATTCCGGCATGGTGAGCGGCGATGCCTTTATAGAGCGGTTCGACTTGTCCCGCGCGGGCGGCTTCGGGGTTTTTCTCTAAAAATTCATCGATCCTAATTTTTAACTGAGCGGCTTCAGTTTTGGAAATCAGTGGCAGAGTGGAGACTTCGGCGACAGCTTTATCGCAACCGCGCCGACTGAAGATAAAATAAATCGCAGGCAACATTTCCCGCTCGGCAAGCTTGCTGACTACAAAGCCGATACTGGGGACATCTTCACTTTTGCGGCTGCCAGTGGGACGATGGGTTTTGAGTTTGGGATTGAGTTTGGCTGTATTAGGGTCTAATAATGGCAAGATCCCTTTGGGGTTGACGAAATGAAACTCTAAGGGGACGGGACGGAAGTCGGAATAAATTAGTTCGGTACTACCGTGAACGGCATTAATCCAGTCGGTTAATTGTTTGCTATTGGCAACGGTAGCAGAAAGGGCGACGAGCTGAATGTGCGGGGGACAGTAAATAATCGATTCTTCCCAGACGGTACCCCGCTGTTTGTCGTTCATATAGTGGCACTCGTCTAGTACCACTGCTTCGACACCCATCATGGAGGTACCGACTTCGCCGATGCGGGTACCATAAAGCATGTTGCGGAAGATTTCAGTAGTCATGACGACGACTAGTGCGTCCCGATTGATGGAGATATCGCCCGTGAGCAATCCGACATTCTCTTCGCCAAATTCGGCTCTAAAGTCGCGATATTTTTGATTTGATAAAGCTTTGAGGGGGGTGGTGTAAAATACTCTGCGTCCCTGTCTCAACGCGCGATGAATGGCATATTCACCAATTAATGTTTTACCAGAACCCGTCGGGGCGCAAACTACGACTGACTTTCCCGCGTTGAGTGCGGCTACCGCCTGAAGTTGAAATCCGTCAAGTGGAAATGGAAATATCTCTTGGAGCTGTTCGGTAGTGATAGCAGAGGTGGTCATAGCTTTTTAACTTCTCAGGCGGTGGCACGAGGTTAGATTGCGGCGGTAGCTAAATCTCGATACTCTCTAGTATATTCGGAAATTAGGATTGGGCACGATCGGCTAGCAGCTCGATCGTCTGCTGGTGAGAATGGATCTAATACCAAATCCAATTCATACAGACTCTTTATTACTAATACAATCCTGTCGCCCTCACCCTGCCATATCCTGCGGCTCCTGGCTCCCCTCTTCCCTTGGAAAGAGGGCTGGGGGTGAGGGCTGCTGAGGTTAAGAGGCTTTTCACTACGGATTTGGTATGATTAGCAAAAGATAAATTGCAATTAAAAAGCCAAGGATGAAACCTCGGCTGACTTTAAATAAATCGCTCAATTAAATCTGAATTATCTAGATAACGCAAGTTGCTAGTTATAACCAATGTTAAAGATTTGGGTATTAGGTATTGGGTATTAGCGATGGGATAAAACCTAAAACCTAACAGCTAAAACCTAAAACCTATCCCACTAAAAACCCATAGACTCGCAACTTTGGTTAAATAGATCAAACAGCTTCAACGTTTTTCTCACCAGTCCGAATCCGCACCACTTGTTCGACGGGACTGACGAAGATTTTGCCATCGCCGATTTCACCAGTTCTGGCAGCAGCAATAATTTTGTCTACTACCATGTCAACTTGAGAATCTTCGATGACGACTTCGACTTTCAGTTTTTGGAGAAATTCTACCGTGTATTCCGAGCCGCGATAACGCTCGGTTTGTCCTTTTTGTCTGCCAAATCCCCTCACTTCCGATACCGTCATCCCCACTACGCCTGCATTAACGAGGGCGATTTTTACTTCATCTAATTTGAAAGGACGAATGATTGCTACAATCTTTTTCAATTTCGGTTACTCCTGAATGTGTGTCTCTATACAATTTTTTGGCTGCACCAACTTGACATTTTGTATCATTGTTAGACCAGCCAAACATGTAACTCTGGCTACAAAATAAAAATATGACAGTTACTCTCGGCATAGATTTTGGCACATCTGGAGCCAGATTAGTCGCGATCGACACCGATCGTAACGTGTTATGGTGGGGAAGAGAGCCATTGGGGGCAGCTTGGCAGGAAACTTTGTTTAGCCTGATTCGAGCCATCCCCGGAGAAATTAGATCGCAGGTAACGAGTATCGCGATCGATGGGACATCTTCAACGGTACTATTATGCAACGATCGGGGGCAATTAATCGGCACCCCAATTTTATATCATGACGATCGCGCCAAAGTAATATTAGATCGGGTAAAGTCGATCGCGCCAGTCGGACATCCCGTAATTAGTGCTACTTCTAGTTTTGCTAAGTTATGCTGGTTGGCAACTCAACCTAATTTTCCAGATTTAAATTCCAGTCAGAAATATTATTTTCTCCATCAAGCCGATTGGCTGGCTTATCATCTCCACGGCAAACTGGGCATCAGCGACTATCACAATGCCCTGAAACTCGGCTACGATGTCCAATCCTTATGTTACCCCGATTGGCTCGAACGACACCCTTATCGTCCATTATTGCCGCAAGTACTCAAACCAGGTACACCGATGGGGATGATATTACCCCAAGTCGCTCAAGAATTGGGTTTTGCGGCTGAGTGTATGGTGTGTGCGGGGACTACCGATAGTATTGCGGCGTTTCTGGCTAGTGAAGTAGATGCACCAGGTGTCGCCGTGACATCGTTGGGTTCGACACTGGTAATCAAGCTGCTCTCTCACACGCGGGTTGACGAACCTCGCTATGGAATTTACAGCCACCGTTTGGGCGATTTGTGGTTGGTAGGTGGTGCGTCAAATACTGGCGGTGCAGTGTTGAGACATTTTTTCAGCGATGGTGAGTTAGTCAGCCTTAGCCAGGAGATCGATCCGAATGTGCCTAGTATGCTCGATTATTATCCCTTATTAACTCCTGGCGATCGGTTCCCGATTAACGATCCTAATTTACCACCGCGACTGACTCCGAGACCAGATCGATCGGTCGATTTTTTGCAGGGTTTACTCGAAGGAATTGCTAAAATTGAAGCACGCGGCTATCAACTTTTAGCCGAATTGGGAGCCACACCCCTAACGGCTATTTACACCGCAGGCGGCGGCGCGAAAAATTCTACCTGGACGAAAATTCGGCAGCGATATCTACCCGTACCCATATCTATCTCCAAGCATCAGGAAGCGGCTTATGGTAGTGCATTGTTGGCACTTGGCTGGGGAGGAGTAAGGAGTAAGGAGTAAGGAGTACAGTGTGCCTACGGCAGGCTACGCCAACGGCTATCGCTCACTGACCGGAGTAAGGAGTAAGGAGTAAGCTAATTGTTCACTATCCACTATTCACTATCCCCTGTCCCCTATCCCCTATCCCCTGAAAGTTGGCTAAAATTTAGTTAGGGAGCGGTAATTTAATCGGCTCAAATATCGCACGATTGCATCGAGCCGCAACAGTTTGTCGGTGGAGATATTTAGGAACGTATATATGAATGCCAATCCTCAACTCATGACAGCAGTCGAACAACTCGGATATCGAGTCACTTGTGCGGATGTTGTCACCCATAGTGGTATTCACCTCGAAGCAGCACGTTCGGGATTGCTGGCTTTGGCGAATCAAACTGGGGGACATTTGCAAGTCACCGATACTGGAGAAGTAATTTATGTCTTGGCTCCAGATTTTAGGCAAGTTTTATTGCGTAAGTCGGTTAAATTGCGGGCTAAAGCTTTGCTGACAAAAATCTGGTCGATCGGATTTTACCTGATTAAGATCTCATTTGGCATTTTATTAATTACCTCGATTAGTGCCGTCTATCTGACAATTTTGGCAATTACCCTCGCCGCACTATTTGGGAGCGATAGTGGCGGGGACTGTGGCGACTTTGGCGATGGTGGGGGTAATTGCGTTTTGGCAATGGGTGACTGGGGTAGCAGTAGCTCTAGTGCTGGTAGCTCGACAATGACGACCTTTAATAATGGAAATCTCGCACCAATTCGATCGAAAACGCAGCGCAAGCCGCTCAATTTCTTAGAAGCGGTATTTTCGGTATTATTTGGCGATGGCAATCCTAACGCCGATCTCGAACAGCGGCGGTGGAGTTATATTGGCAATCTAATTCATCGTCAACAAGGGGTGGCGATCGGCGAACAAATTGCTCCATACTTAGATGATGTAGGGCAAGGGTACGACCGAGAATATGAAAACTACATGTTACCAGTTTTAACTAAGTTTAATGGTATTCCTGAAGTCAGTCCGACCGGACAATTAGTATATCATTTTCCCGATCTGCAAACTACGATTAAAGATGCTCCCGAACAATTTAAGCGAGTCCCCCAATCTTTACGAGAACGGAAGTGGAAATTTAGTAAAGCCACACCCACTCAAACTAATTGGGCGATCGCGCTATTTGCTGCTAATCTAGTTGGGATAGGTGTCTTAGCTCTCATGCTCCAGGGTATAGCTAGTACTTCGATCGGGATTGCAATGTTAATTTTGGCTCTATATGGGGTGGGGCTAGTTGTTATCCCTTCCTGTCGTTATTTTTGGGTCAAAGCGCAAGATCGACAAGTCCGTAACCGCAATCAGTTTCGCCATCAGCAGGTAAAAATATTACAGCAAAACGATATGATTCAAGAGAAGTTAGACTATGCTAAACAGTTTGCAAAGCAACATCTAATTACCGATCGAGATATTATTTATACCACCGAAGAAGATGCTCTATCTCAAGAGTTTAAGCGGTTAGAATAAACGATCGCAGACAACCTATTATAATTACGTTAATTTATTCGAGTGTTATATTTTAGTTGATGTCGATCGATTTTAAAGCGATCGACATCTTGTAGATAGTTTTAGGTTGGGTTTTGCCTCGATCTTTCAGTCCGTTTTAACGGATGTGTCGCGATCTTATCGCAGATCCGTCACGGACGATCGGCTAGTGAAGCTATTTATCATTGCCCATAAATTCTGGCATTGCCACCACATTGGCATTTTGACTGATTCCTTCTTGCTTGAAGACCTTCTTTACTGTCAACAGCAAAATCTTCAAATCTAGCCACAAACTCCAGTTATCCACATACCAGAGATCTAGCTTAAATTTTTCATCCCAAGTTAGGGCATTACGTCCATTGATCTGCGCCCATCCGGTAATTCCTGGCGGTACATCATGACGGCGAGCTTGGTCGGGACTGTAGCGTTCTAGATATCTTACCAATAATGGGCGCGGGCCGACAAAACTCATATCGCCAATGAGGACATTCCACAGTTGAGGTAGTTCGTCTAGACTAGCTTTACGTAAAAATTGACCGAGTGGAATCAATCGCGCTTCATCGGAAAGCAAATTACCCGCAGCATCGCAGTCGCTAGTCATCGTGCGGAACTTAAATACCGTGAAAATCTCGCTATTTTTGCCAGGACGCTCTTGAGTAAACACAATCGGACTACCCATGCGGATCTGTAAAACAATCGCCACAACTAGTAGTATTGGCGAAAATAGTAGCAATAATAATGCTGCCATAACTCGATCGGCGATTATCTTCACACCTCGACTAAAATAAGTAGGGGACTTACGGTTAGATTTTATCTCTTTCATGTTGGATCTTCGGAACTGATGTCTGTGATTAGTTGTTGCCACGATGAATAGAGCCACTAACTAATCTTTATTTTTCCCATCGATAACCTCTGGCTTACTAAACTTACCAAATTATTTATTATTTTGGCTCTAGCAGGCAGCGATCGTGGCACACTATGTTTATACACTACCACCGTACCAAAATCTGGCGTTGGCGTTGGCGTAGCCTGCCGTAGCGGCGCGTGAGCCGGAGGTTCCCTCCGGCATAGAACGCGACAAGACAGGCACAGCCTCTCCCCTGGAGAATCGCAATTTTTGGGACGAGTGGACGAGTCGCTGCTTAGGTTTATCCCCCTTTTCAATATCTAGATCCCATCGTGAATAAAATCATTTCAGTCCCCAGTCAGCCAGTCACCAACTTATCGACAACATCTGCGCGCGCGCAGTTAGAAGCAGAGCGCGTCCAAGAAATTTTGATTTTGCTAACCAGTATGATGGCGAGGGAGGAAGCAACGATTAAATTAATTATCGATTGTTTGTACGATATCGGTTATGTGAATTTGATTAATAAAAAAGTGCGGTTGCGTCCGCTCAATTCGCTGGCAAAATTCATTGCCAAAAGGTCGAAACCAGTCGCCAAAATCTTTGCCTGGAGATGGTTTATTAAGAATTGCCCTCAGCTAATTGCGAAGTGGTTGTATGTGAAGGTTAGCTTTTAGTGAATAGTGGATAGTGGATAGTGGATAGTGGATAGTTATTGTCCTCCATCACTTGGTCATTTGTTGGACAAAAGCAAATATTTCAAAATCTAGTTCTAACACCTAATACCTAATACCTAAAAGCTAAAAACTAACCCGATACATTTGAAATAACTGTCCCGATTGAGTGGCTGTAATTTTACCGCCAACTTCTTTGACTAGATCTGTAAATTGTGCCAGCGGCGATAGCAATACTTCTGCACCTAGATACATCTCTAAAATTGCCCAGTTCTCGGCTAATTCGGCATCGGGATCGATCGCATCAAAAATAAAGATTCCATCGGGTTTTAAGACTCTCTTGACCTCTTGGAGTACTAGTTTCCAATACTCAGGAGGATAGTAACAACTAAATCCAGTTGCGATCGCCCGCTCGAATGTATCGTTTTCATAATTTAATTGATGAGCCGCACCAGATTGGACACCTTTAAATAATTTAGAATTGAGTTGCGATCCGCGCGAATTGAGGGCACTTTTCGCCACCACACTGATTTCTTGCCCGTAAAAATATGTCTCCCATTCTCGCCAATTGTAGATCAAAAAGCTCACTCCACAGCCAATATCTAAGCAGCGATGGTTCTTTTTAAATCCTGCCAAATCCCAAAATGGTGAAGCGATTTTTGGGGCGAGACTGTGACTAATCCAATCTCTAAAAATGGGCATTTCTTCTACTTCTGGCGGTAGTTCAAAGGCTTCTTGTTTAAACTCACGATCGAATCTCTGTTTGACTCGTTCGATATCGATCGACCAATCGTGTTGCGGTGTAATAATAGGACTGTACATCGGAGAGTAAGGAGTAAGGAGTAAGGAGTAAGGAGTAAGGAGTAAGGAGTAGATTTACAATTTCTATTCACTATTCACTATCCACTATTCACGCTTCTCCTGATGGAGACGCTACGCTACGGCTGTCGCTCAGTACAAGCTATCCACTATCCACCAGCCTTCAGATATTCAAATACTAATTTGTCGCCAATATCGGGGGGGATAGCTTGGATGGCTTTGCGGATGGCAAAAATCGAAAACAATACCGCCCAGCTAGCTAATAAAATTGCTTCGATCGATTGCGGTAGAATATTTATTAAATGTCCTAATAATAATGCGGGAACTAGAAATGTCAGTACTTTTGTTTCTAAACGATTGAAACAAAAAGCTTCTTTAAAAAAGATGCCAGTTAAGGCGGCAAATGTAAAACCTACACCTAAAATAGTTAACGGCTGTTCGTAGATGATTTCGCCGATCGGCTGATGATAATATAAAGAAAATCCGATCGCACTCATACACCCAATTGCCCAGAATACTTGTAATGTTCTGTGCAAAACTGCCATGTAAATATGAATTGTTGCTAGAGCGATGCCGAGGGCGACTGAGAAGATGATATAGAGTATTGTGATTGCAGTTAATACATTGGCATTACTGCTTTCACTATTACCCCATTGTGATAATACCGCAATCGTCCCGATCGTCAAACTTATCGCCGCTACCATCAGCGCAATCCGATAAACTACCACACTTTGCCGATCGCGATCGGTTATTGTAAATGTACCAAATTGTCCCTGATAAATTTCTGCCGCCAGATCCGATTCAATTGTTTGCATTTGCTTCTCCTCCTATTCCCTATTCCCACTTCTCCTTATGGAGACGCTACGCTACGGCTGTCGCGTAAGTCGCAAGCTATTCCCTATTGCCTATCTTCTATTCCCTAAATTGCTGCTGATAAGCAAGAAATACCGCTTCAATAATTAGATGAGAGTCGCGAGTGGGGAGTCGATCTGGTAACTCGATTTTAGAGATTAATTGTTGTGCTAATCGATCGCTAACTTGCATTTTAGCAGATGGAGATAGAGCTGGGTAACGATAGAGATACTTCCGAATCGTGGCAAATTCATCGGGGGTTAATGCAGCAATTCTGCCCGTTTCGATGAGTTTAGCTGCCAGATCTGATGCTTCGAGTGAGAGACTAATTTCTCGCTCGGCGACGGCTTGCCCTTCTTGAATTGAAATTGTCCCCGCCACCCAGTCACCCAAACGTTTTTCTTGAGGTGTAAATAAAATTAATAACAACCCCACAAATAAAATATCGTCGATCGGGCGCAGTAGCGATCGTAAGATCGATTGCTGAATGCCAACATTGCGTCCATCGTCTCTAACTACTCTAATTTTAACATATTTTTTACCTGGGGTCTGTCCGCGCCATAAGGTTTCAAATACAATAAAATAACCGATATATACTCCAAATAAAATCAAGATTTGGATTGCCATCAGCCAGGGACGAGCGGTGTCGGATTGCAACCAAGTAATTTGGGAAAATAGAATTGCCCAGATTACCAACAATAGAAAAAGTGTCGAACTCCAAATCAGGTAATCGATAATTAAAGCTTGAGTGCGATTGCCAACTCCAGCTAAAACAAATTCTAATTCGACACTTTCTGGCGTTTGCGATTTGACTTTATTTAAGTATTTCATATATGCAAATTGGCAATCGACTTGACTCTAAAATATTGCCTAAATTACTAGATCGTTACCTTCTTGACGGTTGCGAAGATCGAAATAGACGATCGCTTTAATCGTCTGCCAAAATGGCATTACCAGTAGTTCGATCGCAATACTAACAAAGAAACCCGCGATCGTTACAAATCCACCAGCAACTTTGGTAGACTCTGTGGTTGAAGCACTCATAAATTGACCGATCCAACTCGGAATAGCCCCGATCGTACTCAGTGGTAATGTAATTAAAAAAGCTACCGTGATAATTAATACCAATTTCCGAATGACATTATTACTTAACTGTCTGCTGCGACGGATACTAAAGCTGGCAGATCTAGTTGACTCGACAGCTAAAGGTAATTCAGCTACAAACCACGAAGCATAAAAGCGAATGACAAGTGCAATGAATAATAATGCTAAACCGATCGCCAATAGACCCACAATAAAGACAACAACACCATTATCGGTCGATAATTTTACTACATAAATCAGTACCCCCACAATTAAACCGATCGCCAGAATCAGTAGAATATATCCAGCCATAGCGATTAGGAACATATATATTCCCAATAACAGCGATAGCCGCAAAAATGCCCACGTACGCGGGAGTAATTGTCTAGTGGCGACAGCAACGGTTTCTGGAGCATCGATCAGTTCTTGATATGCTAACCGACAAATTACAGCCCGATCTGTCGAACATTTAGCCGATAGATATAGAGCTAATCCAAACCAGACAAGCCCCAGCGGAATCGTCGCCAGCCACGATTGAGTGATGCCAAACAATACACCACCAATAAACAGTAACCCGACGGCAGATGCGAAAATCGCCACTACCCAAGCAGTTGCCCGGAGGGATACTTGTAAATAACGTTTTAAGTTGGATCTGTAGAGGATAGTGCCTGTAGTCACTACATTACCAATACTGAGGGTACCAACTGGATCTGAACTAATTTTTGCCATGTGTTTAGATGAGATTACACCACTTGTTATTAGTGTATGGTGCTAGCGACCCATTCTCACATTTGGTAACTCAAATCTTGAACTAGAAGCAAAATCCATAGTGAAGTGGGGTAAAGGCGTTGCCCTGAAGCTCCTCGTTCGCGGAGCGTCTCGCAAGAGAAGGGGTAAAGAAACTATCGATCCTTTACCTTTTTACATTTACCCTCACATCACTAGTCGTAGATACATATTGGCATAAGCTGTGAGGCTACTTGAAAAACTGCTGAACGCCAGAGAGGTTGGCAGTATCGCGAATCACCAAAAATACACCCAATCCCAATAGTAAAAATAAACCCGTTTGCATGACAGTTTCTTGGAACTTCATTGGTAACGGTTTGCCCAGCAATCCTTCAAACAACAAAAATGCCAACTGACCGCCATCTAAAGCTGGTAATGGCAAAATGTTCATTACGGCTAAATTGATGCTAATCAGCGCGCCAAATTGCAGCAATCCAGCAGCATTATTCGAGGCAATACTAGAACCAATTTCCACGATTTTGATCGGCCCAGCAATTTGAGTGGCAGTTTCGCCAAAGTTGGTGACTAGTTGCGATAAACCTTGGAAAGTCAGTACCACCACCCGCTCGAATTCATTAGCTCCTTTGACGAGGGCATCGATCGGACTTATCGATCGGTCGATAATAATATCAGCATTAGGGGCGAGTTTGACCCCGATTTGTCCTTTACCTTCAGCATTGGCATCGGGCGTAACTTGCAGATCGAGTGTTTCGGTACCGCGTTGAATTTTAAAAGTTAATGGTTGCTGCGCGTGGGTTTGAATTTCGGCCATCAGCTTCACAATTGCTGGTTTGGCACTGCCCAGATCCTGGTTATCTACCGCCAGCACGATATCCATCGATCGAATCCCCGCTTTACCCGCCGCATTACTCAGATTGTCAGCAATCCCCGATACCACCACGCCGGGATGATAATCAATTTGCTGGAAGCCGACAACGCTCACCTGGACGACGAGCAAGAAATAAGCAAAAATTAAGTTGGCAATTACACCCGCACTAATCACGATCGCCCGATCGAGCAGCGGACGATTGCGGAGTAAATTAGGATCGTCTGCGGGAATATCACTATCTGGATCGTCATCGGGAAAACCGACAAAACCACCCAAAGGCAGTGCGCGAAGGGCGTATTCAGTCTGTTTGCCTTGATATTTTAATAATACTGGCCCAAAGCCTAGTGAAAATTTATTGGCATAAATGCCCTGCAATCTGGCTGCCAAAAAGTGCCCCAGTTCGTGAACAAAAATTAATACTGCTAAAACGCCGATCGCCGCCAATGTTGACATATTTTCTTTTGTTTTGACCTACTATCTCCCATTTTAGTCGGCGAGTGGGGAGTGTGGGGAGTGTGGGGGACGGGGGGACTGGGATCGTTAATTAATCCAAAACACTCTCAAATCCCAACTCCCCAACTCCACCACCCCCATCGTCATCGGATTTTAACAGTTGGGGTTGTTGGGTTTCGCGTTGCTCTCAACCCAACCTACAGGGAGAAATCTCACTAAAATCTTAGGTTCTCATTTAGGATTGCTATGGATATCTAGAGACGATCGGACATAAAAATAAATTATCTGAATATGCCGGAAGTATCAAATTCAGTGACGATGAATTTGATGCAATGTTGCAGGAACTTAAAGAGGATAAATAGATTTGCAAGTAGTCTATGACATGAATATTCTGCTCCAAACTCTTCGGAACCCTGATTCGGTAGATATTTTACAATCCAAGCTTAGTTCTTAGGATTAGGTTATCATTCAAATAAAAGTCTGATATATTTATATTCTTCTCGATAAAGGAAGGAATAGTTTTGATATGGTTATAGCTAAAATCGAGTACTTGAAGATTAGTAAGATTCGCTATTGATTCAGAAATAACCTCAATATCATTACCACTCAGATCGAGTCTTCTAAGATTACTCAATTGTCCAACTGAATCGGGGATAACTGATATTTGTCTATAAGAAAGATTTAGCTCCTTCCACTCCTCATCCCGCGCTCGTGCGATTAAATCTAGTAATTCTCGATCGGTCATAACTCTCATCCCACCATAACAGTAACTTTAGCTTACCCAAGTCGATGCTAATGCGATCGATCGTCTCGATCGATTGTTGGTTGAGGAGTTTTGCCCAGCCGATATGCTGTCAAGGGACTCTTACGAATTTTAGTATTAATTTTAGATACTAAAATCGATCGATGTCATCAAACCCCGATTACCACCCCAGATTTTAGGCGTAAATCCCCCACCCGGTAGCAGCGTCATCCTCTCCCCATCGGAGATTCTGATTACCTTCGACGAAGCGATGAATGCCAGCACCGCCCAAATGAATAGTCGCTTATTTACCAACTCAGTCATCACTGACGGTGCGCTCATTTCTAGAGATCTGCTCGCCGCTCTAGCAAAATCGAACTGTAAATGGTAAAATAGTAAGTTGCAAAATTTAATTATAATTTTCAGTTTTCATGACCCTAACCCAAGAACGCAAACAAGAAATCGCGGCTAAGTATCAGTTGCACGCTACCGATACAGGTTCGTCCGATCTTCAAGTAGCCATGCTCACTGACAGAATCAACCGCCTGAGCGAACATCTCAAAACCAACAAGAGCGATCATGCTTCGCGCCGAGGCTTGTTGAAAATGATCGGACAACGCAAACGTTTACTCGCATTCATCCAAGGCGAAAGCGTCCAACGCTATCAAGCCTTAGCCGATAGCCTGGGTATCCGTCGCGTCAAAGACTAAATAGCTAAGTCCGATCTTCAAGTAGCGATGCTCGCTTAGAGAATCAACCGTCTGAGCGAACACCTCAAAACCAACAAGAGCGATTCTCCTGACGGAGAGGCTACGCCAACGTGCTTCGCGCCGAGGCTTGTTGAAAACGATCGGACAACGCAAACGTTTACTAGCATTCATCCAAGGCGAAAGCGTCCAACGCGATCGAGCCTTAGCCGATAGCCTGGGTATCCGTCGCGTCAAAGACTAAATATCTAGTAACTAGTCGCTCTCAAATACCAAACATCAGCCATAACTTTAACAAGATCGGAACCTGCATATGTCTGCTGAGAAGCCCCGCCCATCTGTGCCGTTTGAGCCGCGTAAAAGTACCAAGCAGCGCAAACCCGCAGCTAAAAAAGGAGTGCCAATCGTCAACCCGCCACAGCCTTCACCAGCAATGGCGGAGCAGGGTTCTGGTTACATTCCAGATGTTGTCAGCAAACGGATGATTCGGCGGGTGTTGGTATTTTGTGGCATTCCCATTTTAATGGGGGTGGGCATATTTCTTGGCAGTTACTTTGTAATTATCAATCATCTGTTTAAAGTTTCCAATACTGTTGTCTTGTTGACGAGTATGGCTTGTTTGGGATTGAGTGTACTGGGGCTAACTTATGGTATTCTGTCTGCTTGTTGGGAAGAAGATAGTAATAGTAAAGGCAGTCTGCTAGGTTTGACAGAATTTAAAATCAACCTGGGCAGAATGACCGATGCTTATCGTGCTTCCAAGCAGATGCAACAAAATATCGACCCAGATCGCTAAGTTTACAGTATGCAAATTCATCCCACCGCCGCGATCGAACCTGGAGCTAAAATTGGCGATAATGTATCGATCGGGCCATTTTGCTACATTCGTCACGATGTAGAAATCGGGGATAATTGTATTTTAGATGCTCATATTACGCTGCTACCTTACACCTCGATCGGTAAAAATTGTCATCTGCATAGTAATGTCGTCTTAGGCGATTTTCCGCAAGATATCGCCTTTAAAGATGAGCCGAGTTATGTCAAAATTGGCGATAATTGTACCCTCAGAGAAGGTGTTACCATTCATCGCGGTACTAAAGCCGGATCGTCTACGATAGTGGGTAATAATTGCCTGTTAATGGCATACAGTCACCTCGCCCATAACGTGGTGCTAGGGAATGATATTATTATCGCTAATGGCGCACTGTTAGCGGGATACGTGCGAGTCGGCGATCGGGCATTTATTAGCGGTAATTGCTTGGTGCATCAATTCGTCAGCATCGGGAGATTAGTAATGATGGCTGGCGGTTCGGCGGCGCAAAAAGATATTCCGCCATTTTGCATGACGCGCAGTACGACGCTCAATAAAGTCATGGGTTTAAATACAGTCGGTTTGCGACGCGCCGGATTGACATCTGAAGAAAGATTGACGCTCAAACGTGCTTTTAAAATATTATATCAATCCAATTTATTAATTCCTGAAGCTTTAATTAAATTAGAAACTGAATTTGAATCAGAGCTAGTTGGCGAAATTTGTGACTTTATCAAACAATCGCAGCGCGGCATCGCTGGATACGTGCGCCAGCGTCAGCGCGAAGATTAAATAATCGAGACTAACCGAGCACCTCTCGCAAGGATACTAATTGTGCTTGAACGATTCGATAGTAGATCCAAGTGCCTCGACGCTCTTTTTCTAATAAACCTGCCTCATACATCACCTTGAGGTGGTGGCTGACTGTTGGCTGCGACAGTCCCAGCGATTCTACCAATTCGCAAGCACAAACCTCTCCACTCGGCTGTGCGGCAATTAAACTCAACAACTGGAGCCGCGCTGGTTCGCCCAATACTCGGAACAAAGTCGCTGCACTAGCTGCTTCTGCGCCAGTCAAACAACCAGCTAATAAAGGCGGACAACAAAAAATTGGTGGCGTTTTTAAAGATTTCATAATTTCTATATTGACATATATCGATGTGAGTCGATAAAATATCGATAATTCTCAATATAGACTGATGTAAATATAAGTATTTGAAAATTTAATTTAAAACTTCAAGGGGGAAAACAGATGACAGTTCGGGTAGGCATCAATGGATTTGGACGGATCGGACGGTTAGATTTGCGGGCGGCATGGGGTTGGCCAGAATTAGAATTCGTGCATATCAACGAGGTGAAAGGTGGGGCTGAAGCAGCCGCGCACTTACTCAAGTTCGATTCTGTCCACGGACGTTAGGCACCAGAAGTAGAGGCTGAGAATGGGAAAGTTATTATTGATGGCAAGCCGCTTATTTATTTATGTCAATCTGCGCTCTAGTTCAAATAGACAGTTACTAGCTAAGTTTGTAACCCTATATATCAACAAAGTCGCGACGATCGCTGATTCTGTCGGATATGTGCCGCTGCCAGATGCAGTTAGAGACATCAATTACGTTCATTTTAATCGAGGCAAGACTGGAACAGTGTTTGCAGGCAAAGCCAGAATTAACTCTAAGATTTCTGATTTGTTACCAAAGAAACCAGCTTATTAGCTTCAGAATTAGCTAGAGACTTAAACTAATGGAACAAGCAACACAACCAATTGTCGAAAATTTATGGTGGGTAATTCCTGGCAAACTAGCAGGAGTGCGGAAGCCAACAGCAGCCGAATTGAAAGAGCTACAAACAGTGGGAATTGGGGCGATCGTCTCAGTAATGCACGATCGATCCAACTTGGAATTATACGATCGGGAAAATATTCCTCACTTGTGGCTGCCGATCCAGATTGCTAGTTCGCCCAGTCGATCGCAAGTCGCAGAATTAATCAATTTTGTCGCTCGATACGATCGCCAAGGTGTGGGGACTGCCGTTCATTGCACGGGTGGATTGCATCGAACGGGGACGATGTTGGCTGCCTACTTGATTTTGAATGGTGCGTCTGATAAAGATGCGATCGTCTCGATCTCAACTGCAAATTCACAGGCAGTGTTAGAACTCGCTCAGACAGTCTTTTTACGTTCTTTAGCTGCGGGAGATAGTAATTCTTAAACTGATGCTCGATTAGTGGATCTCAATTTTAAGTCAAGCGATCGCAATAATACCTATCCAGATCTCGAACCAAATGGAGCAGCAATCGATCGAGCCAATTGACCGATTGATATAGCGAACGCAAAGCCACCGCTCGCGCCCTCGAAATTCAATCAAAACAGACTCTATTATGACTTCTACCACATCGGTACCTCAAAAAAAACTGTCATTTTTAGATCGATTTCTGATGCTGTGGATTTTTCTAGCAATGGCAATCGGCGCAGGCATCGGCTATTTCTATCCAGCCGTCGATACTGTCATTAATCAATTTCAGGTCGGTGCTACCAATATTCCGATCGCCATCGGGCTGATTTTGATGATGTATCCACCACTCGCGAAGGTACGCTATGAAGAACTCAGCGATGTTTTTCGCAATGGTAATGTTTTGGCAATCTCGCTAATTCAGAACTGGATTATCGGCCCAGTTTTGATGTTTTTGCTGGCGATCGTGTGCTTGCGCGATTATCCTGAATATATGGTAGGGTTGATTTTAATTGGGTTAGCGCGGTGTATTGCGATGGTAATTGTCTGGAGCGACCTCACACGGGAAAATACCGAATATACAGCCGGATTAGTGGCTTTTAATAGTATCTTTCAGGTGATTTTTTACAGTCCTTATGCTTGGTTCTTTTTGACTGTATTGCCGCCAATGTTTGGGCTAAAAAGTACTGGCGTAAATGTTAGTATTGCGGAGATAGCCCAGAGTGTGATGATTTATCTGGGTATTCCCTTTTTAGCTGGCTTTTTGACGCGGTTTTTCTTGGTCAAAGCTAAAGGCAAGCAGTAGTATCGCGAAATCTTTATTCCCAAAATTAGCCCGATTACCTTAATTGCGCTGCTGCTAACGATCGTCGTGATGTTTAGCCTCAAAGGAAATCTCATCGTCCAGATTCCTCTCGATGTGGTGCGAATTGCGGTACCGATGATTATTTACTTTGTCGTGATGTTTTTGGTAAGTTTCTATATGGCGTGGCGGATTAAGACAGATTACGCTAGAGCCGCTAGTGTGGCGTTTACTTCGGCGGGCAACAATTTTGAATTAGCGATCGCCGTGGCAATTTCCGTGTTTGGGATTAAGTCTGGGGTCGCATTTGCCGCTGTGGTCGGCCCATTAGTAGAAGTCCCAGTGTTAATTGGTCTGGTTAATGTGTCCTTCTGGTTGCAGCGTAAGTTTTTTACTGTGCGGACATGATAAATTTCTTGCGGATGTCTGCCACATTTTAAATGTATACAACGTAAATCTTTTCAGCAGTCGCTCTGTCGATCGATAGATATTGCATTGAGAGAGTCGCTATTACAAATCACTCAGAGGAGAGATTCATCAATTGAGTAGTTCCTGATATAAATAAACAGTGGTACTCAAAATAATCAGCCTAAAATCATGAAATTTAATATCGATCGGTTAATTGCTGCAAGCTATCGTCAGCTTACCAAAGTAGCGATCGCAGTGTCGCTGCTTGCCTTAGTTTGGCAAAGTGCTTTCTTAGGAGTCGATCTTGCCAATGCATCGCCCTTATTTGCGACAAGTATGGATAGCATGTCCAAACAAGTATCTGGTAGAGCCGAAGAAATGACAGGCTCTGCAAAACAATCGATGGGTAAAGTCCAATCGGCGATCGAAGATAAATCGGCATCCGCCAAAATGAAAGTCAAAGATGGCTTAACTGAGACAAAAGTCGCTGTCGATGCTAGCAATAGCCGAGTTGAGAATGCTGCTGAAAAAGTCACCGACAGCATTAAAAATTTCTTTGGTAAATAAAGTGTGTCGAGAAAGTGTGTCGAGCCATCGCCACCAATCCGCGACTGTTTAGGTAAATATTTTTGGAGATTTAGAAACCATGCGTAGTATCAATATTGGCTTAACTGACGAACAACGTGCAGGTGTTATCGATCTGCTCAACCATGACTTAGCAGATTCTTATCTACTAGTAGTCAAAACTAAAAAATTCCACTGGGATGTAGTCGGCCCTCAATTCATCTCCCTGCACAAATTATGGGACGAGCAATATGAGGCAATCTCCGCAAATATCGATGCGATCGCCGAGCGAATTCGCACGCTTGGCGGTTATCCGATCGGCACCATGAAAGGCTTTTTAGATTACGCATCTTTAGCCGAGCAGCCAGGAAACATCCCGATGGCAACCGGGATGGTGTCTGCACTAGTCGAAGATCACGAGCAAATAATTCGCAACCTCCGCGAGCATATCGACGGTTGTGGCGATGATTTTCACGATCAAGGTACCGCCGACTTCTTGACTGGAATCATGGAACAGCACGAAGAAATGGCGTGGATGCTGCGATCGTTCATCGAAGGCGAAGCTCTCACGGCTAACGGTGCGCGTCCCGAACTTAGCAGCAAAGAGCCTGTTACAGTCTAAATAGGGTGCGTCGATCTACCGATCGACAGTATCCCTGTATACACTTTAATAGATAGCCCGATCGTCCATAGCTCGTAAAATAGTAAATACTTTGGTTGTGTAAATCTTACACCCGAACCACATACTATGGACGATGTAAATACTCCTAAGACAATGCCAGAGACGATCGCGGACAATGGCTCCGAACCCGATCTCACAAGCTCCGACACTGGGCATTTGCAAACTTTGACAAAAGCTTGCTCGGAAATGAAAGCCCACATGACAACTGAAGCCGAGCAGATTGTCTCAGGTACCGCAAAGTTGGGCAAGCACCCAACTTTGACCGAGGCTTGCTCGACAATGAAAGCCGAAATGGCAACCGAAGCACAGCAATTGTTGGGCTTGCCATTGGGTTCAGGTAAAAGCCAAACTATCGAGGCTGCTTGCGCCGATTTCCGCACTGAGATCGCCAGTGAAGCTCGGCAAATGTTTCCCAGTGCGGAAGAAATCGCTCGATCCCAAGCGGAGGCTAGTGCAGTCATGAAAAATGACCTTACTACCAAAGCCGAAGGGATCGCCAACTCATCTGAAGATCCCGATTTGCCAGAACAGCAGCAGATCGAACAAGCTAAACAAGCACTTAAAGAAGATAAGTGGTTCGAGCAATAAATTTCACTAGTATATACCCACGATTTCTACAGCAGGAGTCGGGGGTATTTGCTGGGGAGATGGGAGTAAGGAGTAAGGAGTAAGGAGTAAGGAGTAAGAAGTGCAATTACTCCTAAAGCCTAAAGCCTAATACCCGATACCTAAAGCCTAACAACTAATACCTAAAGCCTAATACCTAAAACTCATCCATCGATCGATAGATAACTAGTATGTCGATCGAAGGAGTTGACAAGCGAAAACTTGCGGTTGAGATCTAACTTTTAGCAGAGAGATATCTTAGAAAAAGATCGTATATTAATAATAGTTTAAACAAAGGAAAAAGATTATGAGTATTGAAGAACGTGCCAAGGCAGCCGCTCAAAATGTTGAAGGAAAAGGTCAAGAAGTTGTAGGTAAAGTCACTGGTAGTGCCGATGATGAAGCCGCAGGCAAAGCTAAACAAGCTGCTGCAAAAGTTCGTGATGGGGTTGAAGATGCTAAAGACAAAGTAGCAGAAACAGCTCAAGACCTTGGCGATAAAATTCGTGAAGGAGTAGACAATGTGAAGAGAGAACTGAATAAATAGTATAAATAACTGCTCTTGACAGGTACTTGGTAAATTTTAGAGTAAAACTTAGGTGTTGACTGCATCTAAGTTTTTTGTATTTTTTATAGTTAAAGATTACCTCCTATCTCAATTTTAAGATAAATGCCCATGACTAAAACAGACCTAGTTAGGTATTGAAGCAAGTTAATTTTTATATCGATCGAGTGATTAATTGCTAGAAAATAAGTTGTTAGGATATAACTAATCAGTTATCTACATCAATAATTTAAAACCTATGCCCAGACTAATTGGCCGAACTTCTAAGACTCCTTTATATACGATCCTAGCTCTATTAGTTGTAGCTGCTGTGGCGACAGAATTAGAATACGAAGGCGTTATCGATCTCGTACCGGGTTACGGTAGAGATACCACAAACATCAGAGTGCCAGATATCCGAAACCCGCGATCGTATTGAGTCAGAGCGTCGCTAACAACAAGTAATTCAGTTCGATCGGTAAACTCTAAAAATAAGCATAAAATCAGCTCATGCGTAAGGGAAAAGATATCATTGGCAAACCGATAATCACATACGATTCCGGTCAGAAGGTTGCTAATATTGTCGATTTAATTTTCAACCAAAATGACAATCGGTTATTAGGGCTATTAATTAGTGAAAGTGGCTGGTTTAGCAGTGCAAAAGTTTTACCGTTATATCTAGTCAAAGCGATCGGGGTAGATGCCATCATCATTCCGAGTAGAGATACGATCGCCTCATCTCGAAGCTATGCCGATATTCATCAAATTTTAGAAAACAACAACATTTTAAATGGTACCCGCATTATGACCACTGATGGTCGCAATTTGGGCAAATTAATCGATTTATATTTTGATGAAACTAGCGGCGCGATCGAAGGATATGAAACATCAGGTGGCTTATTTGCCGATGCTTACTCTGGTCGATCGTTCGTACCTGCGACCCAAGCTATCAAAATTGGTAAAGATGTCGCATTCGTCCCAGTAGAGACGATCGCTTTAATGGAAGAGCAAGTCGGCGGATTGAAAGCAGCATTCCAAACTGCTAGCGAAAAAGTTCAATCTACCGCTCAAGTTGCAGGCGAGAAATTCCAGGAAACCGCTCAGATTGCGGGTGAAAGATTCCAGGAAACCGCTCAAGTCGCGGGCGAAAAATTTCAATCTACCACTCAGATTGCGGGTGAAAAACTCCAAACAGCCGGACGTTTAGCTAGTAGCAAAGTTACCGACGCGATCGTCGATCGAGATGCTCAAAAACAATTTGTAATTGGTAAGGTAGCCCAGCAAACAGTGACGGGTAACGATGGCACGATCTTTGTCAGATCTGGTGAGACGATCGCACCAGAAATGGCGAATGCAGCCGAAAGATCGGGGATTCTCGATCGATTGTATCGCGCCACTGGTGGGAATTTGACCGCACCACTAGGCGAACGGATGAATAATACCGTCGCTGGTTTGACGATCGAGCAAGCACAGGGACGACGCGCCCAACGCGCCGTATACACGCCAGAGGGCTATATTATTGCCGCTCAAGGGCAAATTATCACCCCTGGGGCGATCGAGCGTGCGAAGGCGACTCGTCAAGAGTCAGCATTATTAACTGCTGTCGGTTTGTCTGCACCAGCAGCACAAACCCAAGCGAGTAGCCTCGCCACCACCACAGGCGAACGATTGAAAACCACGACATCGGTGGCTGGAGATCGCCTCCAAGAAGGTGCGGCGAATGTCTGGGATCGAGTCCGAGAAACCGCCAACGATCTCCAAGGACGCAGTTCGCAAGCACTCGAACAAAAGCGGATTAAGGGTGCTTTAGGTCGTCCGACAACGCGTGTTATTCTCGATCGTCATGATGAAGTTATCCTCAATGTCGGCGAATTAATTAGCCACAAAGCGATCGATCGTGCCCGATCGGCAGGTATCCTCGATGTATTACTAGACTCGGTATACACCGAAACCCCACGCTTATCGCTCGACGAACTCCGCGCACCAGAAAAAGGCTCCGCCGCGCTGTAAGTCGCTCTCACAGCAGCCCATGTCCTAAACTTCTGCCCCGTATACACATCTCTAGCTAGAAGTGAAAACCCTAGAGATCCCCCTGTCTTGTCGGTTTTTTAGATCTCCTGTCGGAGAGGCTCCGCCAACGGGGGGAACCCTAGACATAAAACCGCCGCTGTCTTGTCTCCCTAAACCGTCGGGGAACAAAGGCGAGCGGGAGCCGCTAAATCCCCCTTCAAAAGCGGATGCGCGC
>NZ_JANYJC010000040.1 GCF_025361915.1 Chamaesiphon sp. GL140_3_metabinner_50 | reverse complement strand
ACCAGCCAATAGCTCGTCACTCACTATCGCCGCCAACCACTGACTGCTATTGGGTGTCTGTAATAAATAGCGCAACTCAGCTAATACCCGTTCGGCTGCAACTGTCGTCAACAGCGCGACTAATTCTCGAATCGCCGTCTGTGTCTCTGGTTCGATCGTAAAATTAAGTTGTGCCCCTTGACGATAGGCTCTGAGCAGCCGTAATGGATCGTCTACTAAGTTGAGTCTACTTACCATCCGAATCGTGCGATCTTGGATGTCCTGGGTGCCATTGAGGGGATCGATTGTTTCGTTTGTTTCTAGATTGTAAGCGATCGCATTTAAAGTATAGTCGCGACGAGTCAGATCGTCGGTAATATTCGCACCATCTTGTTGGGCGATATCTACCGTCATTCCTGGAAATACCACCCGCGCGATGTGACGTTCCGCATCCAATAGCACAAACCCCGCTCGATACTCCGTCGCCAAACGTCTGGCTACCGCTACCGCATCGGTAGATATTACCAAATCTAAATCTAATTCGGCTCTCACTCGCCCCAATAATTCATCGCGTACCGCACCACCAACCACATATACAGGTTTTGGTAACAAATTAAGATCGAATGGTAGATTTGCTAAAAATTGCATAGAATACAAGATATCGGTTAGTCCCTAACCTCTAAAAATCTGATGTGTATATGTATTAATTGCGAATATGTCGATCGCTGTACGACCTATCATGCAGTCGAGGAACAACACCAACAAGCACATTTAACAGCTTTACCCAACTTTGAAGCCACTCAACCCCAAATTAATGTTAACATCCGCACTGTTGATGATGGTGTAGAGATGGAATGGGATGTAGTTGGTTGTCTGAGCTTTACTAAAGATAGCGGTAAATGGTCGCGCCTGCGTCCAGGTGAATTAGTGCCGACTTAGGTTTTAGGCTTTAGATGATTTCTGTGAATAATTCTTCTCCTATATTGTCCGAACCATGATTGAAATGATTTACTGATGGACTTTGATGGACTGCTATCTGACAATCATAGTCCCTCTAGTAATCACATAAATCATAGTTCGGATGATGTATTCTCGATCGAAGATCGCTTTAGGCGAAAGTCTAGATCCGTTCAATTGTCGAAATTTTAGCAATCCTACCCTCGATCGGATCGTAAGTCAGTTCGATCTGGATATAATTTGAGGGTAAATGCGATAATCTTTCTGCCCATTCGATCGCGACGATGCCCAATTCGGTTTCTAATCCCAGCCAGTAAGATTCGAGCTGAAGGTCGTCAACCTCCGCAGGGTTCAAGCGATAGAGATCTAGGTGGTATAGTGGCAATCGCGCTTTACTGTACTCATTGATAATTGTAAACGTCGGACTGACGATCGAGTCTTCGATACCCATTCCTTGGGCTAATCCTTGCACTAATGTCGTTTTACCGCTGCCCAAATCGCCCGTTAATAACAACACGCTCCCGGCTGTCAAAGATTTACCGAGTTCTATCCCCAAATGCTGGGTAGCCTTTGCATCTGCTAATCGTACAATTCGCTCGTTCATAACCCTATTCCCTATTCCCTATCCCCTAATTAATCAGGCTGATTTAATATTTCGGGACGGTGCTACCTTCAAATTGCGATTTGGTGAATATTCTTGAGAGCGACGATAGAAATGAATCAAGGCTTTAGCCAACCGCCGAGGGTTATGACGGAGAAAGCGCGTCGTGGGATCTTCTTCCATCACATTAACCGCAAAAATGCTCCGACCCAATTGTTTCACATCGTCTCGATCGAGCAACACCGGATAAGAATTTTCTTCAGCATAGTTCTGAAGACAACCAGCCGATGGGGGATTTTTTTGCACTAACACTGCATCAAATAATCTTTGACCGCAAGCTAAATCGATACTTTCAATATGATCTGCCACAGTATAGCCTGTTGTTTCCCCTGGCTGAGTCATAATATTGCAGACATAGATCCGAGGAACTTGACGTGCGGCAATTGCTTCAGCGATTTCTGGCACTAATAAATTAGAAATAACACTCGTATAAAGACTCCCTGGCCCCATGATAATATAATCTGCCTCTTTAATCGCCGCGATCGCCGCAGGTAAAGCGGGCGGATTAGCGGGAGAGCAACCGATTTCGACAATTTGACCATCAGAGCCGCCGATATTCGACTCGCCTTCAATGGTGCGTCCGTCGGCTAGTGTCGCCCATAAAGAAACATCTGTCAGCGTTGCAGGCAAAACCCGCCCACGAATTGCCAATACCTTCGAGCTAGCTACCACCGCTCGTTCTAAATCTCCCGTAATTTCCGACATCGCTGTCAAAAATAGATTGCCAAAACTATGTCCCATTAAGCCGTCGCCAGCTTCAAACCGATACTGAAACAACTCAGTTAACAATTTTTCTTCATCAGCTAGAGCTGCAATACAGTTGCGGATATCTCCTGGTGGTAACACGCCAAAATCGCGCCTCAACCGCCCTGAAGATCCACCATCGTCTGCAACAGTCACAATCGCAGTTAGATTGGCACTGTAGAGCTTTAAACCTCTAAGCAGCGTCGATAAACCAGTACCACCACCAATCGCCACAATTTTTGGCCCCCGATTGAGACGGCGGTTATTCCACAGCATATCTAGTACAGTTTGTCCACCATCCGGGCGTAAAACCTTACTAATTTCGCCTAAAGAACGGCTATGTCCCCAAAAGATTAAAAATAAACCACAGCCAAGTACCATCGGCCCCGATAGATAGTGCGGAATAACTCTAGCAGCAAACTCAATTATTTTATCTACAAGCTGGAATAACCAGAAAATTGGGGTGAGCTTGAGCCAAATTGCCACACCCAAAAGCGTCATCAACACGCCAACGTAGATTGTAAACAACCATCGTTTGACAAAAATTCCTGGAGATAACCACTGAAATAGTCGTCGGACACTGGAATGAGTTCCGCCCTGTGATGGTATGTTACCACCACCACGACTTAAATTCCTGACTGCTCGTCTAAAGAGACCGATCGACATTATTTTATGATTAAAAATAAGAGATTTTGTAAATTGATGGATAGACTTGATGATGAGTCAATCTTACAGGTACTAAGCCGGATCGGAAAGAGTAAATCAAAATTTAGCTGTTAAAGCTGCAAGTGCTATAGATCCTATATGCCCATTTAATCCGACTATAATTACGATCGTAAAGGTTTAATCTCTTGGTTCAGCCATAATACTTATTATTGATGATTATAGGTGTGAGATTAATTTTTGGTTAGATCTACTGCAATTACCACTATCCTGGGATTAGATCCGGGTTTAGCCAGCTTGGGTTTTGGAGCGATCTCGATCGATGCCAATGCTCGTCCAGCCACAGTCACGTTAGTAGATTTTGGGATTATCCAAACTCCGCCCCGTACCGAAATGGGCAGTCGGCTGGAGACTATCTATAATGACTTACACGGTTTAATAGACGAAATTAAACCAGATTTAGTGGCGATCGAGCAGTTATTTTTTTATAAAATGGGGAATACCATTCCGGTGGCTCAAGCGCGAGGGGTAATTTTGCTGGTAGTCGCCCAGCATCACATTCCGTGGGTGGAGTTCACTCCCGCTCAAATTAAGCAAGCCGTAGCTGGTTATGGCAATGCTCAAAAGCCCGAAGTTCAAGCCGCCGTGGCGCGAGAACTGGCTCTAGATCGAATTCCCCGCCCGGATGATGCTGCTGATGCCCTCGCAACAGCTCTCACAGCCTGGATGCAAATTGGGACTAACGCAAGTTGCTAGTTATAACCAAGGTTAAAGATTTGGGTATTAGGTATTGGGTATTGGGTATTAGCGATGGGATCGAGCCTAAAACTTAAAACCTAATAGCTAAAACCTAACACCCATCCCACTAAAAACCTATAACTAGCAACTTAGGATACTAGTTAGATTTTACTGCCTAGCTTGCTTTTAAAAAAACCATGACCTGCGATCGACAAAACATCGACGATCGCAAACTTAATTTTCAATAAAATGTAATTATGATTGCTAAAATTTCTAATTTAATTAATAACTTACTGACCGCTAACGTTTTTTTTGTACTGCTAAGTTTTATTTGGTTTACGATCGCAGTCATCGGCAAATATACCAACATTCCCTTGGGCTTACAGGTGTGGCAAAGCCTGTGGGAACCCTTGTTCCTCCCATCCATTAGTGTATTAATGGGTGGGGCGATTCTGAGCGGAACTATTAGTTATATATCGAAGAATGTCGATCGTTCTTCTTTTTAATCTAGTAAAAACAGCAGGTATTTAAGAACGGTGCTTTTATTTCTGCCATTTAGTACTAGATGTTGTTATTACCAAAATCCGCCGCGTTTACCATTAGGGAAAACGGTCATAAAATTGGTTTTAGCTTGATTTAACTGGTCTTCAGTAACTTTAACACCCTTTAAATTTGCCCCACACAGATTCGCACCGTGCAGATTAGCATAATTTAAATAAGCATCGCTCAAATCGGCACCGCGCAGATCGGCATTTTGCAGATTGGCATAGCTAAAATAACCCCGACTGAGGACGGTATCTTTGAGTACCGCACCGCTGAGATCGGCTTTATCAAATTTACCTGCTGCTAAATTTGCGCCCTGAAGGTTGATATAGGCGCAGTTAGCACTACTGAGCGTAATGCCAGGAAGATGCGCTTTAGAGAGATCGAGGGTACTAATATCCATCTCGCTAAAGGTTCTTTGACCCCGCCGGAATGCCGCTAGTACGCCTTGTGCGTCGAGCTTTAACTGTTCTCGCTGAGGTGTTTGAATGGGAGCTACTCCACCGATTCCCGTCCGAATATCGGCACCAATTCGGCTGATTTCACCACCATTTTTGATATTAGTGGGGTCGCGAGACACACGTTGTTCTTTAATGCGATCTGCCATTCGTTGCGAAGCAGATGTAGCAGCAGGCGGTGGCGTGTTGGGGTTGCTGGGCAATCCTGGCGGCGCGGCTTTAGCAATTGGCATGGGATTGCTAGGACTCGTTTGCGGACGCGCGGGTAAAGCCGCACGGCTATCGATAGTAACTGCGGTTGATGCCAATGCACGTTGAACTTCTTCGACTGACTGGTAGCGATAACGCACGGAAACTTCCAGCATCTTACCCAAAACTTGAGTCATCTGCTTGCCCAGTTGGACGTGTTTTTGCCACATCATCTCGCCTGTGGCGGGATTATATTCGATATCTTTAGGCGATTTACCTGTCATTAAGTAGACGCAAGTTACGCCCAAAGCATAGAGATCGCTGGCAAAAATCGGCCGCATTGCCAACTGTTCTGGTGGCGCATAGCCGGACGTACCGACGGCAAATGCGGTGTTAGCATTTTGCTCTACTCCTTCGGGAGTTTCCATTTGGGCGACATAATTTTTGACGGCTCCAAAGTCAATCAATACGAGTTTGCCATCTTGTTCGCGCCGCAAGATGTTAGCGGGTTTGATATCGCGGTGGATGACTTGCTGAGAGTGAATATAGGTAATCACCGGGAGAATTTCGATCAGGAAGTCGCGGATTTTCTCTTCTTTGAAGAGTCCCATCTGTTTGACTTCTTGATGGATCGTATGTCCGCTAACATATTCTTGAACTAGATAAAAATTGCGCCGTTCTTCAAAAAAGTCCAGCAGTCGCGGAATTTGAGGATGGTTGCCAATTTTACCTAAGGTTCTGGCTTCGCGCTCGAACAGCTCCCGCGCCATCCGCAGGAACTTTTCATGGTTATTACTCGGTCTAAGTTGCTTGATGACACAAATCGGCTCACCAGGAAGGGATACGTCGATCGCTACAAATGTCGCACCAAATCCCCCTTGACCTAGTGATTTTGTGACTCGATAACGATTGCGTACTAGCAACCGTGCGCCACAGGCTTGGCACAGGAAAGCATCAATCGGATTTTTAGGTTGGGGACAGTCAGGGTTTACGCAGTAGCTCATTGAGCCTCACCAGTGGAACATTTCTCTTGACATACTATTTCTTGTTGACATAGCGTCCCACCGTAGGGGATTCGCCGCCATTGTCTCGAAAATTAGCCGATTTCGGAGTTAAATTGAGATGAAACAACCGAGCGATCGCTTGAATTAACGGACTTCGCTATTTAGCTCTAATTCTATCGCTTTTCTTCACATGCTGTGCCATTACATAGTAGTATTGGGCTAGACGATCGACGATAACCCGATCGAGGATTCTGGAGATCGCCGCACAATTGAGTTGGTAATTGGCACTCGCTCCTCTTTTCAAGCAGCTACAGCCAAGCAATCGATCTCGTTATTTCTAAAGTACCCATAACTCGCTGTTAATCTCTCTTATTAGTTTAAATATCTTAGGATTAGGTTTTAGGGGAAAGGGGAAAGGGCAAAGGGGAAAGGGCAAAGGGCAAAGGGAAGAGATATACTCCCATCTCCCATCTCCCATCTCCGAACTCCCATCTTCCCATCAGGCTTCAATCGTCACGCGGAGATTGCCACGTTTTCTGAGTACTCGACAGGAGGTAGTCGCACGCAAGCCTTCGCCTTCGGCATCGCGTTGGTTAAATTCTAGATCTAGTGTAGTTGCGCCCACTCGGAGATTTTTAAACGACAGTTGATGAATATTGGGCGGTAATGCCGGATCGAGAATCCGCAGGTAGTTACTCGGTGCGTCGGGTACTAAATTTACCATCATCTGGAGGAGCTGGAATACGGTACCAGTCGCCCAGGCTTGGGGCGAACAAGCCACTGGATATTGAATCGGGCTTTGCCCTGGGAGGCGTTCGTAGCCGCAAAAGAGTTCGGGCGGACGGTGGTAAGGTTGTTGGATGGTCATATCCAAAATGCCTTGGGCGACTTCTAATGCTTGTTCGACTGCACCGACCGATCGCAGTCCCATCGCAATTAAACTATTATCATGCGGCCAGACCGATCTGGTATGATAACCGATCGGATTATAAGCTGGCGATTGACTGCTCAGAGTCCGAATGCCCCACCCGTTAAACATATCTGGTGCGCGGAGGCGTTCGGCGACGCTTTTAGCTTTTTCAGGGTATAACAAGCCCTGCTGAAGACATTGACCGGGGTTAGAACCGATGCCATCGACTTGTTTGCCAGCACCATCTAGTGCCATCGCGATAAAATCGCGATCGGGAATCCAGAAATCGTGGTTAAACCGTTGCTTGAGACTTTGGGCTTCCTGTTGCCAACGGGTAGCCAATTCGTTTTCTTGGCGAATTCGCGCCAGTTCGCTCATCCGAATTTTGGCAGCATAAACATAGGCTTGAACTTCACACAAGGTAATCGCCCCAGTCGCAATTTTACCCTGTCGATCGACGATACAATCGCCAGAATCTTTCCAGCCTTGATTGACCAATCCCCGCGCGGAGGTGCGAAAATAAGCCAGATAGCCAGTTTCAGCACACATCCGATCGATCCATGCCATTGCCGCTAGGGCATTGTCCCACAATCGATCTAATGTATCGGTATCGTGCGTCCAGGCATAATATTCGGCGTAGAGCATCAACCATAATGGTGTGGCATCTACAGTTCCATAATAAGGCGTGTGCGGAATCTCATGACACCTTGCCATTTCTCCCATTCTTAACTCGTGGAGGATTTTTCCGGGTTGTTCTTCTCGCCATTCGTCATCGACTTTGCCTTGATATCGTGCCAATACCATTAAAGTTTCGCGGGCGATGGTGGGGTCTAAAATCAGAATTTGACTGGCGGCAATAATCGAATCTCGCCCAAATAGGGTACAGAACCACGGTACGCCTGCCGATAGTACCGTCCCCTTGGCACTAGGACTATTAGGAGTAGAATTGGCTAAATCGAAGGTTTGGCGCAATAAATAGATATCTTGTTCGGCGCGTTCGATCGCTTGATTGAGTTTGGGATTATCTGTCCGAACTTGGGCGATTTGCGATCGCCAGTTTTGCTCCTCCATCGTATCGGCGGCTTTGGCTTGGAATAGTGCCGTCGGACTATTCACCCGCGATACCGATCGAGCGTTCATGAGCATTTCTAGACGATAGCCGATTTGACAGCTAGCATGAGACTCTAATTCAATCTGCCAGATTGCGGTATAACCTTTGAGATAATCTGGCAACCGATGGGCAAATTGAATGTGCGACTCCAAAATCGCCCCATCTAATCCTTGATAGGCTAATGTTAATTCATTAATGGGTGTAGCTGGATCTTGCCGATCGGGCTGAACGCGTCGCAGCAACTGTCCTTTTTGTTTGCGATTAAAACCGCGAATCTCAAATAAGTCCGAAAAATCGGCATCGAAGCTCAAGCTCAATTCAAAGCTGACTGGCGTTGTATTATAATTATGAATGGTCAGCTCTTCAAATAAACCGCCATTGAGTACTAGTTCTCGTTGAATGCTAATCGTTTCGGCGTTAATATTGGCAATCGTCGGATTGGTGCAAAGTGCCGAAAGTGCAAACCCTTTATCGGCGTTGCAAGTCAGTAAAATCGGCGATCGTCCGGCAATTTGTAACTCCAACCGACTCAAATAGCGAGTATCCCGACAAAATAAGCCCAGACTGGCGATCGTTTCATCTCGCGAACAGCCAGAAATATTGCCCAGAGTATCGGTAATTAAGAAAATATCATCATTTTTGAGCGTGAGTGTCGGTTGGTTGCGATCGCCGACGACACAACCCCACTCCGGAATATCTAACTCACTAGCCGGAATAAAGCTTCTGCCTTCAAGTTCGATCGGATTAGACATAGCAATACCTCTAGAGGGGGTAGATGGATCTAGAATTTACAACTGCACGCATCAGCCACTTCAAGTTAGCTGCTGAGACTATATTGTAGCGATGAATCGAGCCGATCGATGACTCAATTTTACTGTTCGATCGATCGGCTTGCATCAATCTAATATTTATGCTATATTAGCAATCCGTGACATATTTGCGATGTTTAATTTAAATAACGTAAATACACGCTTGGGGGTGTGGTGGAATGGTAGACGCGACAGACTTAAAATCTGTTATCTGTAACGGATGTGCGAGTTCGAGTCTCGCCACCCCCATTAATAAAATTTGCTAGAGTTGGCGATTTCGCAAAGCGAACGCTGCGCGAACGATTCCGATCGATTCTAATTGAATTAAAATTATTGAAAAATGATGCCATGTATCCGACTGCGGACATGGCATCATTTAATTAACGCAAGTTGCTAGTTATAACCAAGGTTAAAGATTTGGGGATTAGGTATTGGGTATTGGGTATTAGCGATGGGATAAAACCTTGCTTGGTGAAACACTCTGGCGAGAGGGAACCTCCGCGCGATCCGATCCGCAAAACCTAATCGCTAAAACCTAACACCCATCCCACTAAAAACTCATAGACTCGCAACTTGGGTTAATTATGGCGATCGCCATCTATCTCGCCCAGGCAGTTCCAGCCCAAATTCTGACAAATATCACACCTGTAACTAAAGCCCCCAAGCCCCACTTAATCGCATTTTTAAACAATGCCAATCTTTGACCGCTATTAGTCAAATCGGCTTGAGTTGTGAGGTTTTTTTCTGCGGTGACTGCTTCTTGCATTACTTTAGATTTAAACATTTCGACACTTTGACCTGTGACTCGATTGTTCTTCATCAAAGCTTCGATTTGTGCGGCATCGGCTTTGCCTAACTGGGTTTGAATCTGTTTGGCTTGAGCGATTCTCGGCTCGTATTGCGCGGCGACTTGCTTTTGGCTGAGATCGTTAAGAGTGGGTGGCGTAATAAAGAAAACTACCACTAATGCAAAGTAGAATACACCAGAGAGTAAAGCAATCCAAGATAATATTCTCAGTACGATTAGCTCGCGTTTTTTACGAGCCTCGTGATTATCGTAGAAAACCAAAATAAACCCAATTAGCGGTACTGCGGAGCGTTCGACAAACCCTCCAGCAGTCTGAAACTGCCAACCAGGACTACTAAATTGGGGTGGAATTACCGCACTAACCACATCAAAGAGTGTCAGTAGTAGCAATCCATAACCAACAAAGCGAAAAAGCACGAGAAAGGAAGTCATTAAATAGCACCTTTAAATTTAATTCAATCGCAGCACACAAATCTAGACAGGAACGTTAGCTTGGTGGAAAATTGCCTTGCCACCACTTCGCCCAATTTATGCCTACTGTTTGTAACGTTTTTATCGTAGCATCAGGAGTAGCCTCATCGATCGGAGTCGATAGCACCGTCCACAAACAGCGGCTATCCCGAAAAGTCTGTTGTCCTAACAACCACGGTACTAAGCGTTGGAATGGCACCCCTCTGGGGTTGCTGTTAGCATGAAACTGATCGCCAGTTACCGTCGTAATGCCTTGCGGATTGATACAAGTCCCAAAATAAGCCGTTTTCTTATCGACAAATAAGCTGTAAAACCCCAAACCGGGTTCTTCTTTCATTGTCGATGGCGCGAGGACTTTAGCCGGAATGTTGTTAAATACTGGCAGCATGGCATCCATCGTCGGGCGAGTGGCAACCCCATCCGTGATGTAACGAATTTCGAGATCGATAACCTGAGGCTTTCCGGCTGAGGATTTGGGGCTGCTAGATGGCGACGGCGCAGTTGTATAACGATACGATTGTCCCGCGCCGACTTTATCTTTGGCGGCTAATGGCTTAGTTGCCGAGATGCTAGCATCTGGTAAAGTCACATTTTGAGGGAAGTTGAAAGCAACGGGTTCTAGCAAGCTCGATTGTTTGGGGCTATTAATCATCGCATTACCCAATACGCCAATGGCACCCCCACATAAAACTAGCAGTAGCGATTGACGGGCAAAACTGGTAACAGAAGTCATGATTGAGATTCCTCCTCTGGCGGCTTAGGCTTAAATAGCTCGATGAGTGCCCAAACGAGCAACACTAGCAAGAATGTCCCAATTACCGAAAATACTAACGAACCCGAACCATCGTGCCAGTATTTAAAAGCTTCCATCTGTCTGTTAGAGACTAAAATTGCCATTAACGACACCCGCATGGCATTGACCAGAAATCCGATCGCGACCGCCGCCACAGGTATAATTAGCTTCTGGAACCATTTCCACGGTAACGGTAGTAACATCAAAAATAATACCGACATGCCGAGTAATTGAGTCATTGCCACAACACCAGAGCAACCGCTATATACTTGGATGCTACCGCCAGGAAGCTCTAGATAGATGCCTTTTTGAGTCACGGCAAAACCCGCATACCACAGCATCGAGCTGGCAAAATGAGCCGTAATCGGCGCAGGATCGGTCAGTTTTGCCAACAAAACTTCGGGAATACCAGAGAAAAACAGCAGCAATAGTTCTCGCCAGTATTCTTTAAAACCCCGAAAGCCAGATGCGAGCGTCGCTAGCGCGATTCCAGCTAGGAAGGGATAACCGATTAAGAACGATTCTTCACAGTAGCCAGTACACTTGAGCAACAGCAGGGCAAGTAAAATGGTACCAAAGATACTGGCGATCGGCCCAGTTTGAAACTTGAGTTGTTCTTTTCGCTCGTACAGTAGATATGCAGCCGTCGCCCAAAATAACATCGCTGTAATTTGACGATCGGAACTACCAGCTTTGAACATCAGTGTCAGGTGAATAGCCATCACTGCTGTACTTAGTACTAACAAGAGGAAAGCCGGGGATGTTGGCGAGATGCCTTTTAAAAAAGCCTGTTGTTTCATGCTGACGATCGATTGTTTCCATTATCCGCATTCACGATCGGAAGTACGGGAGATAGTGATAAATTTCCCATTGTCTTGGTATCGATCGCACTTTATAGTCGATCGACAGTGTTGAGTTGTTTTTGATGAGAATATCCTATCACCAACCGTGGAGCTACTCACATCCAAACATCAGAACTAGCAACTTGGGTTATTTACGTTGAATACCAATGCCATTTTGCTCGTTACCATTCAACCAAATTTGACAACTCTGGCGAGGTGCAGTGCTAGGAGAATTTTGAGAGCTATTAGGCTCGCCGCTGGTAGGTTCGCAAATATAACTACCTAATGCGAGCTTTTGGGTGTTGCAGATTGTCAAATTGTAGCCGTAGCCTTGTGCAACTCGCCCAAATTTAGAGATCGTCCCATACCGATCGGTATAATCTAAGATGTTCCAATATTGAGTATTGACGAGTAAATAAACTTGCCGCTGGCGGCTATTGGCAATCCAATTAGTGACTAATTTCCCTGGAAATTGTTCGTTCGTCCACCATAAACTGGGGACTGTCGTGGCTTGAGGAGATACGGTATTGGCGGTGACGATATTGGGATCGGTACCGATTTCGGTAGCTTTTAATAATGTGAGATTAACATCGCAAATTGCTGGAGTTGCGACATTAGGAACGGATTGAGCGAAGGTAGGGCAAGTACCAAAAGTTAAATAAATACTGACGCTACAACCCATCGCGTAATTGAGCCACTCAAATTTAGCACGCTTGATGCTTAGATCTAGCTCACTATGGCAATTTTTGCGGATGGAGACTGCTAACTTATAAGATTGCATGGTAGTTAATTATCCTACCAAAGTTAGCTCGATCTGATTACCATCGGGATCTTGAGTAAATAGTGCGGCTCTACCCGAATTGCTCATTTTCACAATGCAGTTAGCTGCGAGTAACTGTTGTTTGATAATATCTAAATCTCCTACTCCCAAAGCAATGTGGGGATTACGAGTAGACGTATTAAGATCGATCCGATCGTTCGCACTATAATCGATATCTTCAATTAAATGAATTTGACAATCGCCAATTTGATACCAAGCACCAGGATATTTTAAATCTCGATCGATCCGTTTCAGCCCTAAAACATTAGTATAAAATGCGATTGCCCGATCGAGATTGGCTACGAGCATCGCCACATGTAAGCAACTGACAACTTCAATCATAGAGAGACGGGGAGACGAGGGGACGAGGGGACTGGGAGACAGGAAAAGGGATCGGCTTTAATCCAAAATCCAAAATCCAAAATAGTATTACTTATTTCTTGATTGTGGAGGCTTAGATTTATTTGAGATCGAATAGGATAATTTCGGCGTTGGTGGGGCTGGTTATTGTTAAATTACTGCCACTAGGAGGATAGGCAATCGCGTCGCCAGCACTCAATACTCGATCGTCAATGCTTATTTCTCCCTGTGCCACATGCAACCATAAAGATCGATCGGGCTGCGGCTCGAAAGAGATGCTCTCATTGGTACTAATTAGCCCCACGTACATGTCTACATCTTGATGGATGGTGACAGAACCATCTCGACCATTTTTGGAGGCTACCAGGCGTAATTTGCCCTGTTTTTCAGCCGCTGGAAACTGCTTTTGTTCGTAACTTGGCGTTAAACCTACTGTATCGGGAATAATCCAGATTTGGAGTAAATGCACCGCTTCTTCAGCAGAATGGTTGAATTCACTATGAGTAATTCCCGTTCCCGCAGTCATCCGCTGCACCTCGCCAGGATGAATGACTGCGCCAGTTCCCAGGCTATCTTTATGTTCGAGTGCGCCAGCAAGCACATAAGTAACAATTTCCATATCTCGATGTGCATGGGTGCCAAATCCACTCGCTGGAGCAACGATATCATCATTAATAACTCTGAGCGTCCGAAACCCCATCCAGTTAGGGTCTTGGTAGTTACCAAATGAAAAGGTATGATAACTATTCAACCAGTCAATGTTAACGTGTCCGCGCTCTGTAGCCTTACGGACGATCGGCATGGTACTTTGACTCATAAATACTCGCTCCGTTTTACTCGATCGAAAGGTTCTAATCGTTGGATATTAAGATCCGTTTTCTTCAGCAACGCTCTTACTTAATAATTATGACTGACTCGATCGGGATTTAACAATTGGGATAGTGAATAGCTTGCACTGAGCGACAGCCGTAGCGTAGCGTCTCCGTAAGGAGAAGTGTGAACAGTGGATAGTGGATAGTGTGAAAGCCCCTAGTCCCCCGTCCCCCCGTCTCACCGTCTCCCAGTTCCCCCGTCCCCTAGTCGATCTTCAACCCCTTAGTCGCCAGCCATTCCGGGTTGAAAATGCGGGATTGATATCTGGCTCCACCATCGCATAATATTGTCACGATCGTGTGTCCTGGCCCCATTTGTTTTGCCACTCTCACCGCCGCCGCCACATTAATACCCACCGAACCGCCCATAAATAAGCCATCCCGCCGCAGCAGTTGATAGACTACCTCAATACATTCTTGGTCTCCAATTTGAATCGCATCATCGATAATAATGCCTTCCATGTTGCCAGTGACGCGACTATTCCCAATCCCTTCAGTAATCGAACTGCCTTCGAGGTGAATTTCGCCAGTTTTAACATAACTATATAGCCCACTCCCCATCGGATCGGCAAGGATGGTTTTAATCTGAGGATTCTTTTCTTTGAGAAATAAAGAAACGCCTGCAAGAGTTCCCCCCGTACCTGTCGAGGATACCCAGGCATCGATTTTACCATCGGTCTGCGCCCACATTTCTGGCCCGGTGGTTTCATAATGAGCCAATCTATTTGCTAAATTTTCAAACTGATTTGCCCAGATCGCATTTTCCATTTCTGCGGCTACACGCCCGGATAATTTGACATAATTATTCCGATCTTTATAAGGCACAGCAGGCACCGTACGGACTTCTGCGCCGAGGGTACGGAGTGCTTCGATTTTTTCGGCGGACTGAGTTTCGGGGATGATAATCAGGCATTTATACCCCTTAGCATTGCAAATATGCGCTAGTCCGATTCCGGTATTTCCGGCGGTGCCTTCGACTACGGTACCTCCCGGTTTGAGTGTGCCGCGACGTTCGGCATCTTCGATGATATATAGTGCCGCTCGATCTTTAACCGAACCGCCTGGATTGAGAAATTCAGCTTTACCCAAAATTTCACATCCAGTTTCATCGCTAAAACTATTGAGTCGAATTAATGGGGTGTTGCCAATTGTATTAGTAAATCCGTGTTTGATATCCATTGAAAATTGTGATAAATTTATTTTCTAGTTATTGACGATCGCATATTGCTGGAATAATCGATCGAGAGCTAAGGTATCAGTTTCTTGTTTAGGTATGAGTTTGACAGCAGTTTCGCAACTGTCTATTTCCGATTGAATAAAATCGTTGAGGATCGGACTAGCTGGAATTGTAGCAGCTTCATTGGCAGTTGCTTTGATAGTTAATAACCGATTTATTTCGGCTAGAATATCTGAGCGATCGCTAATTAATGGCAATAATTTATCGAGTACCATCGGTGGAAAGGTTTGCCGTTCGACAATCCACTTAGCAGCCAAAATCGGACGGATGGCATAAAAATACTTTTTCAACTTCACCGTATCGGCTTGAAGATGTTCTCGATCGCAGTTAGTCGTCATGTTTAAATAATGATGAATTCCCGCTCTAGCAGCATAATGACTGTGCGCTAAATTTAATAGTTCGGCAGGAAGATTACCATGAGATCGATAAACTATTGGCGATTGAATCCACTCATAGATTGCGGAATTAGAACCTTTAAATAATTTGAGAGCTTTACGTAAATCCCACCCATTAATGTCTAATAATGAATCGATCGGTAAATCTAACGTATCGGGGCGATCGTCGATCGATAAATACCATTCTAACGGACGCAGATAAATAAATCGCACATCGTAATCGCTATCTGGAGAGGGAAAACCCCACGCTCGACTTCCCGACTCGCAAGCATAAAGAATCTTAATCTGCTCTTTGGCGGCGATTGCGTCCAATTGAGCGGTAATGGTAGCGACGATATCTCGATCGTATTCTTTAATTGTATCCATCAATTTTCATTCCACGATCGGACATCTCGATCTTGTGATGCCCGATGTAATAACAGGATTAGTTTTTAGCCACCGGGCGATGCAGGCGCACCTGTACGTTACGATCGATAATAGATATTTTGACACATCCCACCTCTCAAATCTTCATGAACATCCGAATTGGTAATGGTTACGACATTCATCGGCTCGTCGCCAATCGCCCACTAATTTTAGGCGGTGTACAGCTCGAACACGAGTTAGGATTACTCGGACATAGCGATGCTGATGTGCTGACTCATGCGATTATGGATGCGATGTTGGGTGCATTAAGCCTGGGCGATATCGGGCACTATTTCCCTCCCACAGATGCTAAATGGGCGGGTGCCGATAGTATCGAACTCTTAAAACAAGTCAATAATTTAATTATCGATCGCGGCTGGCAGATTAGTAACCTCGATACAGTCATCGTCGCCGAACGTCCTAAGCTCAAGCCCCATATTAATACCATGCGCGATCGCTTGGCAAAAGCCCTCCAATTATCACCCGAACAAATCGGAGTCAAAGCCACCACCAACGAAAAATTAGATGCCACAGGCAGAGAAGAAGGCATCTGTGCCTATGCAGTCGTTTTGCTAGAGAGGCTTTAGGGATTAGGGATTAGGGGCTTGCAATTTAATAAACTACCAGTGGCGTTAGCCTGCCGTAGGCACAACCTAAACCCACAAATATCTGGAATGTTATTTCCACGCAAGTCCCTTAGGGACTGGGCTTTAGGCTTTAAACTTTAGAACTGCGCTCCATACTCCATACTTCTTACTCTCCCATCTCCCATCTCCGTTCTCCCATCTTCCCCACCCCCTATCCACTTATGCCACAACTTGCTAATATTAAATAAGTTAATATAAAAAATTATTAAGAAGGTTGTAAATTGAACCATGCCTCCCTCACGAAAGCAAGCTGTGTTGCTCGTTGATGGCTACAACGTGATTGGAGCCTGGACGGATTTACACGATAGACATACAAATACCAACCCGCTCAGTTCGGGATCGAGAGCTGATTTAGAAGCCGCTAGGAATAAGTTAGTCGAAGCACTAATTAACTTCAGTGCCTTTGAAGACTACCAAACTAAAATAGTTTTCGATGCCTACAGTCGCGATGTACCAGCCTATTGCGAGATAATTACACCTAATTTATCGATTCATTATAGTGACTTTTTAGAGACTGCCGATACTTACATCGAAAAATTCTGTGCGGCATTTCGCCACGATCTTCAGTATTCTGCTTCTAGACTAATTGTAGCTACATCCGATCGCGCCCAGCAACTGACAGCAATTGGGTTTGGTGCCGAATGGATCTCCTCCTTGCAACTGATCTCCGATGTCGATTTTAGTGCCAAAAAGTCGAAACGACGGCACCGCCCTCAAAAACAATCTTCCGGACGGTTTCTATTCAATTCCCTCGATCCAAAAGCTCAAGCGCGGCTCTCTGCACTCCGCCACGGCTTACCCCTCGATGATACCTGACCAGATCTCGCCATCGTAAACTAATTTAATAATGCCCCCACAAGGCAAATCGTAATTCCGCCAGTCATCGTTTCCAGTCAAAGCACTTGCGATCCCTAGTACCGAACCTTTGTGCGCGATCGCCAGAGTTCGATCTTCTTTGTTCTGAATCAGTTTTCGTGCTATAGTATTAAGACGTGTATTCAATGCCGCGATAGTTTCAGGGTAGCAAGGCATCACAAGAGATTGATAACCACCATCAATATTTGGGTAATATTCCATCAATTCTGCCATCGGAGTCGTTTTGGGTAATTCCGTAGTCCAATCTTGACATAGCCATTCACACAGACCCCATTCTAGCCGGATCGGTAACTGGAGCAACTTTGCTAACGGATCGACTGTTTGAATCGTCCTTAAAAAGGGAGAAGTAAAAATGCGATCGATCGGTATGCTAGCGAATTTTCCTGCCAATGCCACGGCTTGTTCTACCCCCTGGAATGAAAGTGGCGGATCGTAAGGGTAAATTGCACTCTCGAACCATTCCGGCTCGATAAAATCTAATCTGTGTGCGTGACGAACCAACCAAAATGTCTGCATTGAACGTAACTTGTCTGAATTGTGCTGTCGATCGCGATCGTGTAAATAAATCTTAACTATGATGAGAGTAGAAGTAAATCGATCGAGACGGTTATCTGGCGGTAATCGGGCGTAAATTCCGACCCGATCGAGACCCCATTACACCAGAACCCTTACCATCAGCCAATTGGCTGAGGATAAAAATAATCGCTCAAGAATTGTATAGAAATGTTAAAATTATTAGAGAAAGCGTAAACGTAAACTTGAAACCCAACGGCAACTGAGCATTCCCGCGCCTACAATTGGTAACATATTACCAGTGAGGCGAACGAGCGGACACTCTCCTGCGATCGAGATTTTGCATCTAAAAAATTCCCCCTACATTTTAGCCAGAGTCATGAAAACTGCTCAAGCATCAACCGATACTGTCCGTACCTACCTCCGTGAAATCGGGCGCGTGCCCTTGCTCACCCACGAACAGGAAATCCTGTACGGTAAGCAGGTACAGCAGTTGACGATCCTGGTGGCGGTCAAGAATACTCTAATCGAAGAACTCGGTCGCGAGCCAAGTTTGACTGAATGGGCTACTGCTGCCAGTACCGACGAACTGCAACTGCAAAAAACAGTTGCTGCGGGTGAAAACGCCAAACGCCGGATGGTAGAAGCCAATCTGCGACTGGTAGTATCTGTCGCCAAAAAGTATATCAAGCGTAACATCGATCTGCTAGATTTAATTCAAGAAGGTACGATCGGAATGCAGCGCGGAGTCGAAAAATTCGACCCTAGTAAGGGCTATCGCTTTTCGACTTATGCTTATTGGTGGATTCGTCAAGCGATTACCCGCGCCATTGCCGAAAAAGCCCGTGCGATTCGCTTACCCATTCACATAACCGAAAAGCTCAACAAAATTAAAAAAGCGCAACGTGCGCTGGCGCAACAATACGGACGTGCGGCGACAATTAACGAGCTAGCAGCCGAATTAGAACTATCTTCCAAACAAGTCCGCGAGTATTTAGAGCGCGCGCGTCAACCCTTATCGCTCGACCTGCGGGTGGGCGATAATCAAGACACCGAACTTGGAGATTTACTCGAAGATCCGGGAATCTCTCCAGAAGAGTACGTAACCAATTCATCGCTCCAAGTAGACTTAGAGCGGATGATGTCGGAACTTACACCTCAACAACAACAGGTGCTAACTCTCCGCTTTGGTTTGAAAGATACTCAGCCGCTCACCTTAGCTAAAATTGGCGACTTGCTGAATATCAGCCGCGAACGCGTCCGTCAAATCGAGCGCGAAGCAATTGCCAAGCTTCGCAAGCGTAAAGCCGATATCGGTGAATATTTAGCTTCATAGAAACTTTTAAGCCTGCATGTGCAGGCTTTTTTAATAGCTAACTCATGTTGCCATGTCGGTTAGGACACAAACCCGACTTTTTGGAAAAGCGGCTCGCGCACGCCTCTGTTTACCGACGGTTTGCGAAAAGTGCGTTCTTGGGGCGCGAGCTTTGTGGGGGAAGCTTCCCCCACAAACGTCGCTTGTTTCCCCAAGTGAAGCACCTTTTCAAGACAGCGAGACAAGACAGTCGGGTTTGTAGCAGCACTAGTTATACTCTTCTAAGCACCCTGGCGATTGGTATATAAAACCGCCTACGATTTCTAACCGCTGAGGTTATGGGTAGCAACTAACTCAAAAATAATTGATAAGCCGGATTGGTGCGTTCGTCCCAGTACCGATATGGGGTACGATCGAGAAAATCTGCCCATGCACTCATTTCAATTGGTGGAACCTCGATCCCGATTAAGATTCGTCCGTAATCCGCGCCATGATTGCGATAGTGAAACAGGCTGATATTCAAATCGGGATTCATACTATTGAGGAATTTCGTTAGTGCGCCAGTCCGTTCGGGAAATTCAAACCGATAGAGTAATTCGTCTTGAGCCACAGGCGAACGTCCGCCGACTAAATGACGGAGGTGGAGTTTTGCCATCTCATCATCAGTAAGATCGAGCGTATCGAAGCCTTCGGCGGCTAACTTACCGATAATGGTAGTAGTATCAGCGCGATTTTGCACGCGAACGCCGACAAAAATGTGCGCTCTGTCGGTATTTGCCATCCGATAATTAAATTCTGTCAGATCGTGCGTACCCAAGCAAGTACAAAACCGTCGGAAACTTCCCCGCTCTTCAGGGATAGTTACCGCCAAAATCGCTTCCCGACGTTCGCCAACTTCCGCACGCTCGGCGACAAATCGGAGCCTGTCGAAGTTCATATTCGCCCCACAAGCCACGGCGACTAAAGTTTCGTCCTGAATGCCCTCGCGTTCGATATAAGCCTTAGCACCCGCGATCGCGAGTGCGCCCGCAGGCTCTAAAATCGATCGAGTATCCTCAAATACATCCTTAATCGCCGCACAAATATCATCGGTATCGACCAAAATTACCTCATCGACATACTGCTGACAGAGCCGGAAGGTTTCTACCCCAACTTCCTTAACTGCTACCCCATCGGCGAATAATCCCACCCGATCGAGTTTAACCCGTTTTCCTGCCGCCAGCGATCGACTCATGGCATCGGCATCGACTGGTTCCACGCCAATAATTTTCGTCTGTGGATACAGCCGCTTCACATACGCCGCAATTCCAGCAATTAATCCACCCCCACCGATCGCTACAAAGATAGCATGAATCGGTTGTTGATACTGCCGTAAAATTTCCATCCCAATTGTACCTTGTCCCGCAATCACATCGGGGTCGTCAAACGGATGAATAAAAGTCAAGCCTAGCTGTTTACCCAGCTCGTAAGCGTGCTCGTAAGCATCATCGTAAGTATCTCCCCATAAAATCACTTCCGCACCCCTAGCAGCTACCGCATTTACCTTCATGGCTGGAGTAGTAACGGGCATCACAATCGTGGCGGTAGTCCCCAATTGCTTGGCACCTAGCGCAACACCCTGGGCGTGATTTCCGGCTGAAGCGGCAATTACCCCCCGCGCCAACAGTTCTGGCGCAAGTCTTGCCATCTTATTATAGGCCCCCCGCAGCTTGAAGGAGAAGACGGGCTGCATGTCCTCCCGTTTGAGCAAAATTTGATTTTTCAGCCGCTCAGAGAGAATAGAGGCGCGATCGAGTGGAGATTCGATCGCGACATCATAAACGGCAGCAGTCAAGATTTTTTGCAGGTAGTCGGGATCGCTAGACATGAGCGGGGCGGGTGTGAGTGAATGAATGTAGATCTAGTCTACAGTCGTTCTGCTCGTTGGCACAGCCTATCCTGCGGATAATCGCATCGAGTTAACCACCATTCATGTTGGGGTTAAATTCAAAATTATTAATAATCGGATCGTTTTTATCGGTCATATATCCGAGCAGCTCGTTGAGTTCCATCACGCGAATATTCGATTTACTCACCAGATTGGGATATACTTTACCAACTGTCGATCGCAGTGTTGCTTCACTAAAGAAAATCGGTACGATCTCGCGATTATCGCGTCTAAAACTTAAATATTGGTCTTGTCCAGATTTAGATTTAATCGTGGCGATAAATACCGGAGCAGTATCAATCCGAGTGACTTTTTGACCGTTGCGATTGAGGATGGCTAATGCCGAAGCCGACTGCTGGGCGGTTGGTACGTAAACATAATTAAGTTCTTGAGGCTTATTCTTACTTTCTTGCTGACGACGATAGATTTCACCCAAGCTGACGGGAGTGACTTTCACCACTTTAACCAAATCTGGCTGTTGGGCTTTAAGATTTCTATCGATGAAAGTTTGTGCGTCTTGCTGTGAGAAAAATACGCCTGTAGAAACTTGCGGGGTGGAGTTTTGACCTTTAGTATTTAGTGTCGCTTCAACCATCGTCCCTTTATCGTCGGTAACGATATAAACAGGAATATTCTGCAATTTGGCAATTACCTGAGCTTGAGGAATTGCCTGAGCTGGAGTATTAATTAATGCGCTGCTCAGGATACTAACACCGAACGATCCGATCGCGAATAAACAGCGGTAAGCTAATTTCATAGATAATGCACCTTTTCAACTTGTATTTTAACTATCGTCAATGACCCCTAGATTAACAGATTGTTGCCATGTTTTTTCCCTACCCAGTGTCAAATTAGACATCTAGAGTGGATAGGGAATGGGGAATGGGGAATAGGGAATAGGTAATAGGGAATAGACATCACGGCTCGAAGTCTAAACCTATCCGATTCCTTCGATGACTGGGTGGAAATAGAAAGCAAAGCCTAAGACAACATAAGCCGCCAATAATAACGAACCTTCTAGCCAATTCGATCGACCATCAGAACTAATCGAATTAGCAATTAATACTGATACCGCCACGGCAACTAATTCAAATGGATTGAAATTTAAATCCATCGGTTTGCCCATAATATATCCGGCTAAAACCAAAACTGGCGCGACAAATAAGGCAATTTGTAAACTCGAACCCAGCGCGACAGATACAGACAAATCCATTTTATCCTTCATCGCCACCGTTACCGCTGTCGCATGTTCGGCAGCATTCCCAATAATCGGTACCAAAATTACCCCAGTGAATAAAGCCGTCAAACCCAACTGTTTGGTAGCAACTTCGAGGGTAGAAACCAAAAATTCTGACTCGACGGCAACTAATAAAGTACAACCGAGTAATACCGAAATCCATAACGGTAAATTGACCTTACCGTGGTCGTCATCACCAGCCAAATTAGCTAAAGCTAATTCTTCGGGATCCATATCTGCCAGACTCACTTCATAGAGATAAGTATGAGTCTTCATCGAAAATAATAACGTCAAACCATAAACACAAATTAACACGATCGAGACGGCGATCGATAGTTTCTGAATGGCACTATCATCGATACCCGTTGAAGTATAATCTACAGCCGTCGGCAACAACATCGCAATTACCGCCAAATTGAGACTAGAAGCATTCACCCTCGCTACAATTGGTTGAAACGTCTGTTCCTTGTACCTCAAACCACCCAATAGCATCGAAAATCCCATTACCAGCAACAAGTTACCAATAATCGAACCCGTGATACTCGCCTTAACAACATCCATCAGCCCTGCATTGAGCGCAACCAGGGCAATAATGAGTTCCGTGGCATTCCCAAAAGTAGCGTTTAATAAGCCGCCTAGCGCAGGCCCCATCTCTACAGCAATTTCTTCCGTCGCTGTCCCCATCCATGCCGCCAAGGGGATAATTGCCAGCGCAGAAGTAATAAATACGATCGGCTCGCTCCAGCCTAAAAAGTGCCCCGCGATCGACACCGGAACGAATAGCAGCAGCACAGAGAGAACATTCTTGAGATTTAGCATTGACACTTCTAGTGATACACCGTTTCTCTAGAGTACCCGATTCAGCAATTCCAAATTCAGCTTTTGACGATGGATGCGAACGATCGTGAGTATAAAAAGATTTTAAAATATCCTCTATTCCCTAACTTTCGCAGGAAGTCTACTGTTTCCCACCCAATCGATGACGGGCGGTGTCTTTTTTACCGATCGGCACATGCTCGGTTGCAGCAGCCAAGCCAAATACAGGCATATTTACATAGATAGATTCCGATCGTCCTGCATCGACTAAATAAGTCTCATGCCAAATGCCCACACTGCCATCGCTACCGATCGATTTGTTGAAGGCACGCCACGGCTCCAAGTGCGGATCGTCGGTATTGCGCGCAAAATATTCTAAATGCTCGAAAGATTTCCAATATGTGGTCATCATCGTACACAGCGGGAACAGGCGAAAAAATGATTCTTGTCCCAAAAAGCCTTTGTCTGGATATTTGTGCAGCACATTTAACATTGGCCCCATTGCCTGAGCCGTCGGCAGCCATTTATTGACAGCCCAAATATTATTTACTTGCATTCCAATTAAAAAGACGACGAAAGATTCATCGATCTGGGCACTAAATCTGCCGGGGACGACGTTTGACATGTTTTATTCCTCAAAGGTTTGGCTATCTAATCGAGCTATACTAAACTAAGTGCATATCTAAATATAGTATATTAACTTATTTGAATATGCAAGTAATTGACTATGTCATTCTAAATTCACATGGCTCTATCTCATGCAATATTGGCAGCACTAAATGACTGTGCTTGCAGTGGCTACGATCTAGCCAAAAAGTTCGATGGATCGGTAGGGTTTTTCTGGAATGCTACCCACCAGCAGATCTATCGAGAACTGATTAAACTCGAAGAGCAAAGCTACATCGATGCCCAGCTCATTCATCAAGAGCATCGCCCAGACAAAAAGATTTATACCCTGACTAGTAAAGGCGAGGAGTATCTGCGATCGTGGATCGAGACACCCAGCACTGTCAGTCCGCTTAAAGATGATTTATTAGTCAAAATATTTGCCGGATCGATCGCTTCATCTGAGACGATCGTGGCAGAATTAAAACATCACCGCGCTCAACATTTAGAAACCTTACATACCTATCAGTCGATCGCAGCTCAAGTCTTTCCAGATCGATCGCAACTGAGCAATGTCGAGCGTTATCACTACATCACCCTGCGCCAAGGGATCGGGATCGAGACAGAATGGCTAGCTTGGTGTGCAGAATCGATCGAGCTGTTAGAATTTTAGCTAACGCGCTTGTAACACTCGATCGACATTCAGATCCAAGCTTCCCAATACAGTTGACTCGATCTGATTATCTCCCTTAAAAACTTTCTCCTCATACAAACCTTCCACCCATTCTAAGATGGTTATTTGTTTGGCGATCGGATCGACGATCCAATATTCAGCAATGCCCCTAGCAGCGTATTCACTCCGCTTGTAACGATAATCTCGTTTCTCTTGGTTGGGGCTGACAACTTCTACTACTAATAATGGTGGCGGCATATCCATCAATACGATCGATCTAGTCGCCCCATCCATTTCCGTAGCTAATTCTTCAGATAATACCAACAAATCCGGTACCCGCACCGATACCCGCGCTCCACTAACGGCTACTTCTGTCTTCATCGTCAACCGATAAGCTGGAATACCCAATTGGCTGAGATATATTAACAAAAACATCGCAATCCGACGGTTAATTTCGCTCTCAGATGCCATGTCAATTAGCTCTCCATTTTCTAGTTCATATAATTTATCCGTGCCATCATCATACGCAAGGAATTCTTCTAGGGTCATTTTTTGGATCGCAACTGTCATCCTGATACATCCTGTAAGAGTATATTTATCATATTAACATTTCGATCGCTCTGGGAATTGGGATCGATCGCAATTACATTCTTTCTAGTACCTGAATACCCAGTAAATCCAATCCTAATTTTAACGTTTGAGCAGTTAAATCGCATAGGATTAATCGGGAAGTCCGCAAAGGTTCTTCTACTTGTAAAACTGAATGCTTGTCATAGAATTGATTGAATTTTTGACTGAGTTCAAATAAATATTGACACAATCGATTTGGTAATAAATCTCGCTCTACTTCATTAATAACCGTACCTAATTGTAAAAGGTGTTTGGCGAGAGTAAGTTCTAATTCTTCATTGAGCATAATCTGGGCATTAGCTCCGAGATTATCGAAATCGATACCACCTTTACGGCTGATTCCCTGCACTCGCACATAGGCGTACATCATGTAGGGAGCGGTATTCCCTTGGAGCGCGAGCATCTTATCAAAACTAAAGACATAATTACTCGTGCGATTTTGGCTCAAGTCGGCATATTTAACCGCACTCAATCCGACAATTTCGGCACTACTCGCGATAAACTCGTCAGTTTCTTGGCGTTCGTCTGCTGCTATCCGCAATTTTAGATCGTTGCTAAATCGTTCGATCGCTTCATCGAGTAAATCTTTTAATTTAATGGCTTCACCCGATCGAGTCTTGATTTTTTTACCATCTTCCCCTAGTACTAACCCGAAAGGAACGTGGATAATTTCAACATTTTCAGGTATCCAGTTTGCTAATTTAGCGACTTGAAATACTTGGGCGAAACGATCTGATTGTCCGGCATCAGTGATATAAATAATACGCTCTGATGTATCGGTTTTAATCCGGTATCTGATGGCGGCTAAATCGGTAGTATTATAGTTATAACCACCGTCAGTTTTTTGGATGATCGTGGGTAAAGGATCGCCTTCACGATTTATATATCCTTCGAGAAATACGCACTGTGCACCGTCACTTTTGACTAGCAATCCCGTCGCGCGGAGATCTTCAACTACGGAGGATAAATAGGGGTTGTAGAAAGATTCGCCGCGTTCGGTAAGTTTGATATTCAATCTGTCGTAAATTACCTGAAATTCGCGCCGCGATTGGTCGCACAATAAATTCCAGGCTTTAATCGTATCGGGATCTTTGGCTTGTAATTTAACTACTTCCTGTCTAGCGGCTTCCTGAAACTGCGGATCTTCGTCGAAGCGTTGTTTGGCTCGTTTGTATAAGACTACCAAATCGCCTAAATCGAGCGCGTCAGCCGTCGTCAAGGCTTGAGGATAGGCTTCCCG
>NZ_JANYJC010000006.1 GCF_025361915.1 Chamaesiphon sp. GL140_3_metabinner_50 | reverse complement strand
TCTTGCTGAGAAACTACTTCTTCTTGTTCTACTTGCGGGGCGGGTGGTATGACTTGGGTCGGTTCTGGTGGTGGAGGGGTAATTTCTGGGGCTGCTGGCGGTGGTGTGACGACAGCCGGAGCCGGAACTACTTTGCGTTTTTTTATTGCTCTCCGGGGTTTTCTAGCTACCAATTCTTCGATCGATTGGACGCACCCATTGAGGCTAGTCGCAAATTCTTCACGCGAGAGGACTTTGTTATCTTTAGGCGTATTTCCGCAGCTATACTTGCTACTTAGAGCTTGTAGTGTCTGATATGCCCAGTCTCCAGGTTTAATTTCGGTGGCTTGAGTCGCCTGTTCGATTTGCTCGGCGTTCGGCTCTGCGCCAGTATTTGCACCAATTGGGGACATACTGGCAACCCAGACGGTAATTGCCATGAGAATCGGGGATACTATATTTTTTGCTAACAGATTGTGCATTTTGTCAATATCGATCTTTAATTATATTTCTCGATCCTGGCTGGATCGAGTCATACCACTGAGTTTTAACTTTTAATTTGGTATGACAGCTTATAGTTTATGACCAAATTTGCGCGGTACATATTAATTCTGATACATTTTCTCGATCCCGATCGTGTATTCGCGAGATTGCACGTAGTCACACTCGATCTATGACGGCTACAGCGATCCCAGGAGTTAGTCCGATCTCTCACTGAAAGATCGTGTAATCGCCACAGCAATCTTGGGTATTCTAATAACAGTAGTCGCAGTCAGATTACAGCAGCAATCGATCTGGCGACGATCGATATCGACATGAGGTGTTCGGGTCATTAATTAGTGCGTCAGCACGAACATCGAGCTAACTATTGTGAGGACTCTTTACGCGCAATCGGAAAATTATAGCAGCACGATGTTTTAAATCTAATTTCAATATTTTTTCAATCAATCAAATTACCAAAGTAAATGACAATCGAACCTAGTTTTTTAGATGCCTCAAGTTTTACAGATATTTCTCAAGGACTGAGCTTGCCAACAGACGTAGAATCCGATCGATCTACTATCGGTCGGGCAAATTCACCGGATGAATTTGACGATCGAACGATGATCTGGCGATTTGCTCAAGGTAAAAAACGGCTGGTTACAAATCAAAATCTACGCATTGACTACGCGCATAATTCTTTGCAATTATCTACCCCGAATGGCGAACTCATTGCCATTCATAAAGTTGCAAAGCGACTGCATTATGTTTTGGTAAAAAAAGATAGTAAATATTCAGACGCAATTCAAGAAGTTATCTCTGAATGTCAATTTATACCGATCGATACTGCCTCCGCCGAGCGGGGATTTATGCGCTATCAAAAGTATGATATTCCCGAACACTATACACTGCAATACGAGCCAGCCGCCGAATTGTGGCAAGCTTGGCAAGATCGACAACAAATTCAAGTCGGATTGGGCTTAGATATCTTAATTTTAGCTAGATCTAAATGGTATCGCGTTCAGCAAATGCTCTGTACTGACGATCGTTTAGATCTCCAAACTCGACTGGGCTTAATTTCACTCTCACTCAGAGATCGGATCGCGTGGATTGCCAAGCTAGGGAATGTCCCCGCTGTCGATGATGCCGATCTGACTACCCATCAAAATGGGGTCAATATTGGCACAGATAGCGATATTTTGGGTAAGATTATCTCTAGGTTAGCGATCGAAGCTCTACCCGATGGCGATCTAGACAGTGAACCCAATTCACAGATGCATAACTCGGTTTTTCACCAACTCGATGAATCGGCACTGTTATATGATGGAGAACGCAGTAGTATGTTGACAGATAAAACATTATCGCCGATCGCCCAACAGCTTCGAGCTAGTACCATTAGCGTACTCGAAGACTACCTCGAACATGGCGAAACGATCGTCAGAACCGAGACAGTTGTAGATGCTCAAGGGAATGTAATTAGCGAAAAAACTGTCAGCACCCATCGCAGTTGTCCCCGCTGGGCGATCGAAGCAATTGTCAATTTGAGTTAGAAAGTGATGAATAATTAAGATTAGCTGGAAATTAAGATCGCGATCGTTGTTAAACTATGAGAGGTCTGATTTTTGGATTTAGATAATGATTAAACTGCCTAAAAAGTTGATGTTGCTGGGAGCGGGCGAATTAGGTAAAGAATTTACGATCGCCGCGCAACGACTCGGCAATCATGTAATTGCAGTCGATCGTTATCCGCACGCACCAGCGATGCAAGTCGCCGATGAGTGTGAAGTTATTTCGATGTTGAGCGGTGAAGATCTCGAACGAGTTGTCTCCAAACATCAACCAGATTATATCATTCCCGAAATCGAGGCAATTAGAACCGAAAAATTAGCCGAGTTCGAGCAGCGGGGAATTACCGTCATTCCCACCGCCAAGGCGACTCACTACACGATGAATCGCGATCGGATTCGCGAACTCGCTCACCAAGAATTAGGGGTGCGGACGGCTAAATATGCCTATGCTACTACTTTAGATGAAATGCAATCGATCTCCGCAGCCATTGGCTTTCCTAATGTTGTTAAACCAGTCATGTCTTCATCTGGTAAAGGGCAATCGGTAGTAAATAATGCCGATGAAGTAGCAGCAGCATGGCACTATGCAATCGATGGTTCTAGAGGCGATAGTCAGAAGGTAATTGTCGAAGAGTTTATCAATTTTGAAATTGAAATTACGCTGTTAACTATCAAACAATGGAATGCCCCAACGATATTTTGTCCCCCAATCGGGCATCGGCAAGAGCGCGGCGATTATCAAGAATCTTGGCAGCCAGCCGAAATTAGCGCAGCTCAACTTGCTGCTGCCCAATCGATCGCGACGACAGTTACCGATGCTCTCGGTGGAGCCGGAATCTTTGGCGTAGAATTCTTTATTACTGCCGATGAAGTAATCTTTTCCGAACTATCACCACGCCCGCACGATACGGGCATGGTCACGTTAATTTCTCAGAATTTGAATGAATTTGAATTGCATTTACGGGCAGTATTAGGTTTACCAATTCCGAATATTATTCAGTATGCACCAGCCGCAAGTGCCGTAATTTTAGCAACCGAAACAGCTAATTCGATCTACTTTACCGGATTAGCACAAGCCCTGAACGTGCCAGATGTCGATATTCGCTTATTTGGTAAGCCCGACTCCCGCCCCCATCGACGCATGGGCGTAGCTCTAGCCAAAGCAGAAACTACGGACTTAGCTCGGACTAAAGCCGCTGATGCTGCCAGTCAGATTACCATTATCGATCGATAGGGTAAGAATCTGCTAATTAACGTGAGTTTCTCCTGTCGGAGAGGCTACGCCAACGGGATAAGGATTGCTGCTTAATGACTCCTAGCTTCGTTTCTGCACCGCCCTCAAATGAATTTGCGGATGCGCGCTCGTCGGGTTCCCCGACGGTTTAGCGCACCAAGCAGGGGCTAACAGCTCAAGTTCGTTGAAACGAACTTGAGCTATTAGCCCGAACTTCTAGTTCACAGGGCGGTATTGGAACGGAGCAAATATCCTTAACCCGTTGGCACAGCCTCTGGAGCTAGGAGACACTTACTTTAATTATTACCTGCGTCAGGATTTGGTGCAGGCGAACTCTTCGGTTCGGAGTCGTTACTAGCCGCAGGGGTAGGTGCAGTCGCTGGCGACGAACTCTCCTTATTGCTGGGGTTATCCTTCGTAGGTTCCGACTTGGTAGCTGGGGTAGTAGCCGCAGGGACGATGACAGGTTTAGGAACTTCAATTACTTTAGTCGCACCGGGCACTGGTACGCGTTTTTCGACTTCAATTACTTTAGTCGCCCCTGGTACTGGTACGCGTTTTTCGACCTCAATTACTTTAGTCGCTCCTGGTACTGGGACACGTTTTTCGACTTCCACCACTTTGACTTGTGGGGGTGCGGCTTTTTCCACCGTGCGATCGATAATGGTAGTCTGTTTTTGAGGTGCTACGGGTGCGGGACTGGGAGGATTATTGATAACGGTAGTAGGTGCTGGAGCAGGCTGTCCCCAATAGTAGTAAGCTGTGCCTAACCCAACTAAAGTGGCAAGAATTCCACCGATAACTAAGCCACTAGCCGCACCGCTATTTTCTGCGGCACGCTCTCTTTGATACTGAATCTCATCTTCACTACCTCGACCCTGACTATAGCCATCTTGGTAAGATATCTCTTCTGGCGTTAGGGGGCGACCATCTGCATCTGTCCTAATTTTGGGGTTGTTAGATTTGTTGGTCATTTGCAGCTCCGGCTTCCGTACAGGTGTTATATAAATCACATAATATACGGCTATACGGAGGTTATTAGTCTATCAAAAGGAATAAAGATCGATCTTACCTGCTATGCCGATCGAAACCATTGGATATCTGACGAACGTGTGACAAACAGACAATTTAGCCAGCCCTCAAGTAATTTAAAGATCCTCAATGTTTCTCTTTTTATCGAAACTGATTCCCCTATTTTTTTACCCAATGGGAGCGGCGTGGTTATTATTAATTGTCGCGCTAGGCTTATGGTGGATAAACTCTAAATGGACTCCCGCCGCCATTGGGGGTGCATTAATGATTCTATTTCTGAGCGGTAATGCCTGGACGACTAATTGGTTGGCGCAATCTTTAGAATGGCAAAATATCCCCAAAACCGAATTACCGACAGCAGATGCGATTGTAGTACTAGGCGGTGGTACCAGATCTCAAGCTTATCCACGCCCCGATGTAGACTTTACCGATGCAGGCGATCGCGTTTGGTACGGTGCTAATTTATATCGATCGGGCAAAGCCCCCAAAATTATCGTCAGTGGGGGGAGAATCGCCTGGAAAGGTGGGGGAACTCCCGAATCGGAGGATTTGACCAAAATACTAGTTAGGCTGGGCGTACCGCAGCAGGACATCATTCCTGAAGGTAATTCTTTTAATACTCGCGATAATGCCGTTAATGTTAAAGAGATCTTGCAAGCACGCAACTTTAAGCGAATTTTACTAGTTACCTCTGCGATGCACATGCCACGATCGATGGCAATCTTCAAGCATCTCGGTATCGATGCGATCGCCGCTCCCACCGATTATCGCATTTCTCAGCTAGAACTTGACGAACCAAATAGTCGCACCGAAGCGGCAATCTTGAGCTTTTTTCCGAGTGAAGATTGTTTCTCGCTCACCACCCAAGCCATCCGCGAATATATCGGCATCTTTGTCTATAAATTACGCGGCTGGCTGTGATGAGATGGGAGATGGGAGATAGGAGATGGGAGAGAGTGGGAAGTGTGGAAAGTGTGAGAAGTGTAGGGAGTATAGAAAATACAAGACGCTTGCGTCTTAAAACCTCACACCTAACTCTCCTCTCTTCTCTCCCATCTCCCATCTACTCCCCATCAACTCGTTCTAATTGCCAGAGAATTTGGTTGCCTTCGCGACGGACTCTAGAGACGATCCAATTACGCCATGCCCATCTGTCGCCACGACTGGTGACAGCACTAGCGTTGATATCCATTAAATCCGCCAGTTCCGAGCTAGCAATTAGATAACCATGCTTGGCAATTTCATCAGTAATCCGTAAAGTATCGATCAGGTGGTGAAGGTGAGCGACTCGAACTTCGCGGGGAATATGTTCGGTACTCTCGGCGTGAATAGTCTGTTCTTCTAACATGGGGACAATTTGCACAGAGGGAGAAGGAATAGGTGTCACAGCATCTGAAGAGGTCTGTGTGACAGGAGACGGCTCTGATACATTATTCATTGTAGAGCGTTGGCGCAACTGTGGTGGCTGACCGCTAGAAAAGCCTCTAGCGATCGTATCGCAACGTTCGTTGCCTGCATTGCCAGAATGACCTTTAACGTGTTGCCACGAGACAGCTACTTTAGTTTGCGACTGAACTTGTCCGTTGAGTCTGTCGAGTGTTTCCCACAAGTCTTGATTGAGGACGGGTTTACCAGCCGCCGTTTTCCAGCCTTTTTTTTTCCAACCTTTCACCCATTGGGTGATGCCCTTAATTAGGTACTCGCTATCGGTATAAAGCACGCATGGATCGGTTTGATGAGTGCTGGCAAAAAATTGGAGTGCCGAGATGGCTGCTTGCATTTCCATCCGATTATTGGTTGTCGCCCCATCTCTACCGCCTAATTCATGACAGCTACCGTCATCAAAGTAAGCCACAGTACCCCAGCCGCCGGGGCCGGGATTGCCAGAACAAGCTCCATCTGTATATAAGTTGGCAATTCTGTTCATGGGTAATTAGACTCCGTGATGCTCTGGCAGGTTAGCAGTCTTGGGGGTAGCTTCATTAGTTTCTAATAAGTTATTACTCCACGGATCGTCAGATTTATATTCGAGTTTGGGCACGGGGGGTGGTGGGGGAATTTGAACATCTCTAAGCGGTAATGTGGTTGTTTCGGGTGCGATGGGAGTTGGTGATGGTGCGGGAATTTCGGGCGGAGCCGTGGGTGGTGTGGCTGGTACCTCTGGCGGTGCGGGAATTTCGGGTGGAGCCGTGGGTGGTGGGTTGGGAATTTCTGGCGGGGGTGCGGGAATTTCGGGTGGAGCTGTTTGGGGTGTCGCTGGTACTTCTAGCGGCTGTGGATTAATTTGCTCGGTAGCAATCGGCGTGAGATCGCCACTAATTTGTTGAATTTGTTGCTGCATTTGAGCGACAACGGCATTAATAATGACTTGCGGATCGGTGGTGTCGATCTGAAATTGCTCGGCTAGTTCGGCAACTAGTCCAGGATCTTTGTATAACATGGCTGAAAATTCTTCGAGGGTAATCTCGTGTGTATCTGAGCCGATCTGTTCGGGATCGGGGGGATATCCAACAGCACCAGAGCGCGATCCAAACAGCGGATCGTTATCGAGGAGTAACTCCATCGGCACTTCATCAAAATTTAGCTCATCGGCATCGACAGGTGCCAAATCGCTAAACTCCATAATTGGGAGCAGTTCTAAGGGATATTCTTCGGCTTGACGATCGAGCAATCGGGCACCGTAATCGCCAGCCAAATCGCCAATTTCGCCACAGTCGAGTTGCCCCAATTGCACCATTCTTCCGGCTAATTCGTAATTAGCCACAGGTGCGGCGAGTAAATTCTGCCCGAATCTTTCTAACCATTCGAGCCATTCGGATTTGCGGACTCGCTGCCTAATTTTGTTAAAAAAGCCGATCGCGCGCGGTTGTTGCCAGCCATGAGCCACTCCTTCGAGTAACTGCATGAATAGGTACTCCCGATCGGTATCATCGAGAGGTGGTAATTCCGCCGCCGGAAATCGATTTATCGCTTTACCAGTTCCGCCGCCGAATAATTTGCGAAACCACCTCACGAATGATTGCCAGATTTTTTTAAACATTTACTAATTCCTTAGATGCACAATTTTAGGTACATTCGATCTAGAGTATCTTAGAGGATAGGGCTAAACAACCAATCTCGATCGAGGTGGTTGCGATCGGCTCGACTTCTTCTTTATTTATCCCGCAGATGGCACATATACCTCTACATCATAAATACAGACCGCAAACTTTCGCCGATTTAGTCGGGCAAGAGGCGATCGCCACTACCTTAACTAATGCCCTGCGCCTCGAAAAGATTGCTCCAGCATACCTGTTTACAGGGCCGCGCGGGACTGGCAAAACTTCTAGTGCCAGAATATTAGCCAAGTCTCTTAATTGTATGGCGAGTCAGGTACCTACAGCACAACCTTGTGGTAAATGCGAGGTATGTAGTTCGATTTCTGTCGGTGCTGCTCTAGATATTATCGAAATCGATGCGGCGAGTAATACAGGTGTAGATAATATTCGCGAACTCATCGAGCGCGCTCAATACGCTCCGGTTCAGTGTAGGTATAAGGTTTATATAATAGATGAGTGTCACATGCTCACGACAGCAGCATTTAATTCGCTGTTAAAGACCTTAGAGGAGCCACCAGCGCATGTAGTGTTCGTGCTAGCAACTACCGATCCGCAGCGGGTGTTGCCGACGATTATTTCTCGCTGTCAGCGATTTGACTATCGCCGGATTCCGGTAGATGCGATGGTGAAACACCTTACTTATATTGCAGGCATCGAACAAATCGAGATCGCGGCGGCATCGGTGAATTTAATCGCGCAAATCGCCCAAGGTGGTTTGCGCGATGCCGAAAGCTTGCTCGATCGGTTGAGCTTACTCGATGGCGAAATTACCCCCGATCGCGTGTACGATGCGATCGGCTCGGTACCAGAACGAGATTTACTCGGTATTTTACAATCGATCGCCAAATCCGATCCTGAAAGTTTGCTCGATCGCACCCGTGCGATGCTCGAACGCGGCAAAGAACCCCTGACAGTGCTGCAAAATTTGGCAGGCTGCTACCGAGATCTGACGATCGCCAAAACTGCCCCCAAACGTCCCGATTTAGTCCCACTGACTGGCGAAACTTGGGTAGAGCTGTGTAAAATCGCCCAAACTTGGCAACTGGGCTGGATTCTCGCCGGACAAAAACATCTCAAAGAGAGTGAAACCCAACTCAAGCAGACAACTCAGCCCCAACTGTGGCTGGAGATTGCCATTTTGGGGCTACTAAACATCGGTACTCAACAGTCGCCAGCTCCCACAACTACAATTACACCGCCAGCCCCACAGCCGATTTCACCACCGCCACCGTCGGCACAGCCTTCCCCTGCGGAAATCGCCTCCGCAAGTCCTCCGGCTGCATCGAACCCGCCGCCATCAGCCGCGATCGCCGCCCCAACTGCCTCGTTGGCGGAGCCTCTCGCATCGAGAATCTCCAACCTCGTTACCACCTGGGAACAGGTCTTACAGCAGCTCCTACCCGCCAGTAGGGACTTATTTAAACCCTTTGGCAAGCTAATCGCGATTTCCGAAGCCCAGGCGGTAGTCGCGATGAAATCTAGTACCATGCAAACGATCGCCGCAGGTAAAGTTCCCGAACTCTCGAAAGTATTTAGTAACATGCTCGGTCGCGCGATCGTCGTGAAACTAGAAGTAATGGGCAAAAGTCAGCTCCAGCCTAGTTCGATCTCTCCGCCACCCGCAGCAGCACCACAACTACCCGCAACAGTACCCACACCACCACCCGCAGCAGCACCACAGCAGATCGTTGTAGCTATACCCGTTGCCACTCCAGTCGCACCGCCACCACTACCAGCAGTGGGCGAATATCTCGCTGAAGATGAAGACATTGAAGATCTGGCGGACGATCTACCGGATGTTTTACCAGTACCCGCGATCGAATCTCCTCCTCCTCTACCAACCCCAGAGCCACCCGCACCAATCCCAGCCACTCCGGTAGTAGATTTCTTTGAACCACCGACTGACTTTGACGAACCCCCCGACTCGTTAGATATCGAGCATGCGGCAAGTATGCTGTCAATCGACTCGGAAGATCCGGCAATCGATCTCGCACTCCAGGCGGCAACAGACGAGATTGTCAAGCTATTTAATGGCGAAATTATCGATCGACACCACGAACTATTTGACAAAATTGTTGGTAACTAAATATCTCGAAAGTTAACTCCTCAGGTTGCTAGGGGCGGGGATGTGGCAAGATGAGAAGGTTAGATTATATTAATATTTGTAGAAATGCAAACAGGCAAAAATTCTAGATTTAGTCGCTGGCAAAACTGGTTGCAGACGGGAGTATCAGCAGTATTACTAGTATCGCTCTCGATCGGTTTGAGTGCGGCAACTTTACTCCCATCAGGTAATGCGATTACAGACGGACAAGCAATTTTGCGATATGCACTACCGATCGAGAATAAGCCAGTTCGGGATCTGCAAAACAGTTTGGAAGATATTTCCAATCATCTGCGTGGCAAGCAGTGGAGTACGATTAATAGCGATGTTAAAAAAGCGGCGGTAGTCGTAAAAACTAAGCAAGCCGATATCCTGAAAGGTGTCGTACCCGATAAGCAAACTCAAGCACAGACGCTACTCACCGAAATTCAAGCGAACGTCGAAGCATTGGCATTAGCGACAGAAGCAAAAGATAAGCCCCAGGTACAAGCTCTCCGCGCTGAGGCTCTAGCTAAAATTGGTACGCTCGAAGCATCGATGGTGACGGGATTCCCATACACAGTACCCGCAGAATACAATAATTTACCACAACTTAAAGGTCGAGCGACGATCGCCCTCAAAACTACCAAAGGTGATATTAACCTAGTAGTAGACGGTTATAATGCACCCGTTACAGCGGGTAACTTTGTCGATCTCGTCAATCGGGGCTTTTATAACGATCTCGCTTTTACCCGTGCCGAAAATGATTATGTCCTCCAAATTGGCGATCCGCCAGGGGATGAAGTTGGTTTTATCGATCCGACAACTAAAAAATATCGGGCGGTACCGCTAGAAGTCATGGTTAAAGGCGATAAAGAGCCAATGTATTGCATTACGATGGAGGATGCTGGCAGATTTCGCGAAGAACCAGTATTACCATTTTCTTCTTACGGTGCATTAGCGATGGCGCGTCCTGAAAACGAGCCTAATGGTGGTTCGTCGCAGTTTTTCTTCTTTCTATTCGAGCCAGAATTGACTCCCGCCGGACGCAATTTACTCGATGGTCGCTATACTGTATTTGGCTATGTAACAGCAGGACAAGAAGTACTAGGACAACTCAAAGCCAGCGATAAGATTGTATCGGCTAAGGTCATTGAAGGTGCCGATTTGTTAAAAGCATAGTCTATTTGAGTTGATTCGTAGATCTAGATCCCCCCTCGCCCCCTTTCAACAGGGGGGAACCGGATCCGGAAGTCCCCCTTTTGAAAGGGGATCTCTAGGATTTTCGCTTCTATCTAGCCTTGTCGGTAAGCATTAGGGAGCTACGAGAAACTGACTTTAAAGAACGCAATTTTCGCTCTCTGCTCCTTGCCTACTCAATCGAATCTTCGGTTCCCGTCATCACAATTTCGGTGTTGGTAGGAAGTTGCCCCGAATCGCGCCCTTTATGGCGTGGATGTTGCCAGCGATCGAGGATATCTTCGATTAAGATGGCATTAATCCAAACTTTGGCAACGACAGTTAAGGGCAGTGCTAATAATAAGCCCAAAAATCCAAAGAAAGTGGTAAAAAATACTTGAGCGATTAACGTAATCGCAGGTAATAAAGCAACTTGTTGCGCCATAATATACGGCGTGAGGAAACTACTTTCAAACTGTTGAATTAAAAAGTAAATTACAAAGATCGCTACCGCCTTCCACGGTTCGTCGAGTAACGAGATTACCATCGGAATAATTACCCCGATCGTCGGCCCGACATTGGGAATAAAATTAAGTAACCCGGCTAAAATTGCCTGCGCTAAAGCCAGGGGAATTCCTAATGCTAGCAAACCAATCAAACTGAGTACGGCGACTACAATCATGCTCAAAATCGAGCCGCCAACCCACTTACCCAAAGATACTTCACATTCTGTCAAGATGCCATCGATTCGCCGCCGATAAAAACTGGGGAATAAACAGATAAATGCTTTGCGGTAAGCATTAGGCTGTGCTAGGAGCATTAGTGTCAAAATTAACACAAACAGAAAGTTGAGAATCGCACCTAGCGAACTAGAAAATACAACTAACGAACCCCCCGCAAGCGACTTAATAGCGGGTTGAAGCTGTTGGTTGAGATCTTCTAAAGTTGGTAAATACGGAAATAGTGGAGCTGGAATATACGACTGAATGTTCGTCCGCCACTGAGGTGCCGACTTGAGTACTTGTGGCAACTTTGTTGCTGTTAACTCTTGAAACTGGCTGATAAATGGGGGGACGATCAGCACGAAAAAGCCAATTAAAATGCCGCTAAATACGCCAATTGCGGCAAGTACCCCCAATGTTCGCGATAGGGTGAATTTATGCTGAATTTTTCGAGCTAGCTTATTTAGGGCTGTGGCTAAAACTATAGCGGCGAACACGATTAACAATACTTGACGAATTTGCCATAGTATGCACAAAGATATTACCAGTACGACAAATCCTAACCACTGACCTAATAACATAAGTAACTCCAATCGACCGAGCCTTAAACTGCCAAGACTTCAATCTTAACGTTCGATCGATTATACTACTTACAGCTCAGGGCTATGTCGATCGGTAACAATTAGCCAAATCGACCAGAGACATAATCATTGGTACGAGTATCGACTGGAAACGAGAAAATTTGCTTGGTTTCGCCAAATTCTACCATCCGCCCAATCCGACTTTCATCGGTACTAAAAAAGGCTGTATAATCAGAAATTCGTGCAGCTTGTTGCATATTGTGGGTGACGATCGCAATTGTCAGATCGTTGCGTAAACTGTGCATTAAATCTTCAATTTTCATCGTCGCGATCGGATCTAATGCCGAACAAGGTTCGTCCATTAATAATACTTTAGGTTTAACAGCTAAAGCGCGGGCGATACATAGTCTTTGCTGTTGTCCTCCAGACAATCCCAACGCCGATTTATGCAATTTATCTTTAACTTCATTCCAGAGTGCGGCACCTTGTAAGGCAGTTTCGACAATATTATCTAGTTCCGATCGCGATACTTTTTCTTCACCAATTTCGACCCCGTAAGTAACATTTTTATAGATACTCATTGGGAAAGGGTTTGGCTTCTGAAATACCATGCCTACTTGTCTTCTAAGGTGATTGAGATTGACTTGGGGATGGTAAATATTTTGTCCGTACAACTGAACTTCACCTTCAGTTTTCACAGACCCTTCTAGTTCGCTGATGCGATTCAGGGCTTTAATAAATGTAGATTTACCACAACCAGACGGCCCAATGATTGCCGTTACATGATTTTCAAAAATACTCATGTTAACGCTTTCTAATGCTCTAGTAGCACCATAAAAAAAGCTGAGGTTGTTAACCTGAATAGCAGTTTCTACCGTTCTAGATGGATGTTGAATTTCGCGCATATATTTAAAAATATTATTAATGAAAATACCTAGATCTTAAATCGTCTTCACTTCTTACTGCTTACTTCTTACTTCTTACTCTTTACTCCTTACTCATCACCTACCTTTACCAAGTATCAACCGAGCAGGTAAATTAATCGCTAAAACTATTCCTAATAAAAATAAAGATGCCGTCCAGACTAATTGATTTTTCACCGGATCGGGGTCGTTATACAAATTAAAAATTAGTACGGGTAAAGAGCCAGTCGGACTGAGGATATTTTCGGCCCAATCTTGAGCGAATAGCGCGGTAAACAACAGCGGAGCAGTTTCGCCAGTAGCACGGGCTAATGCGAGTAAGATCCCTGTCGAGATGGCTGGTAACGCAGTCGGTAAAATAATTCTCCAGATTGTTTGAAAGTTACTTCCACCCAATCCAGATGAAGCCAGTCGAAATGTAATCGGGACTAATTTTAAGACTTCCTCAGTTGTCAGCGCGATAATTGGAAGCATGATAATTGCTAAACTAATCCCGCCAGCTACCGCACTATAACTAAAATCAAACAGTTTTTTCGTGACTAGCACGATGACATCGTAAGTAAAAATCCCGACGACGATCGAAGGTACCCCAGTTAAAATCGTTGTCAAAAACCTAATAGTCCGATTGATTTTGCCAGTCGGTTGGTATTCAGCCAAGTAAATACCTGTAGCCACACCGATCGGAATACTCAATACAGCACCGATCGCGACCATAATTAGAGTACCCACAATGGCATTGGCAAACCCATCATCGATAATCGCCTGGGTAAACATCTTCCCTGTCAAACCGGGGAGTCCCTTCGAGACGATATTCCACAACACCGAAATTAGTGGGAATATGCCCAGCAGCGTCAATCCAAACGCTAAGATAGTCATGCCCCGATCGAAAAAATTCCGAATCGGGGAGATGGGTGTGATTAATTTATCAGCTACTTGTTTCATGTTATTTTGCACCGCGTTCGACTAATCTTACCAATCCGATCGCCCCAATATTGACGGCTAAAGTTAGTACGAATAAAATTAGTACTAAACAAGTCAGCGCGCCTAAATGCAGATCGTCTTGAGCTTCCCCGAATTGGTTGGCTAAAATTGCTGGGATTGAATAGGCGGGTTCAAATAGCGACGCACCGATGGTGGTAGCGTTACCAATTACCATCGTTACTGCCATTGTCTCACCCAATGCCCGTCCTAATGCCAACATCACCCCGCCGATAATGCCCGAAAAAGCTTTGGGTAACACCACCCGAAAAATTGTTTCCCACCGAGTTGCACCCAGAGCCATCGAGCCAGTACGAAGGTAACCGGGGACGACTAATAATACTTCCCGACTGACAGCAGCCAAAGTAGGCAAAATCATGATTGCTAGTAACATTCCGGCTGTCAATAGCCCAAATCCTGACGGTTCGGTGCTAAATAATGGGATGTAGCCAAACTTAGCATGAAGAAAATCTTGAACTGGGCGCAACAGGGGTACGAACGTGTAAAAGCCCCATAATCCAAAAATTACACTAGGAATCGCTGCAATTAATTCGATCGTGAAAGCGACACCCGATCGCAACCATTTAGGTAGTAAATCTTCACTAGTAACGATCGCGACAGATAACCCGATCGGAATCGCAAAAATCAAGGCGATCGCACTACTGCCGATCGTCCCATAAATCAGCGGTAATGCCCCAAATTTGAGATCTGGGACATTCCATTCCCGCCCAGTTAAAAATCCCAGCCCAAACTGTTTCAGCGCGGGTAAGGAGTGTTCGGTAATCGTCGCAACCATCAAGACTAAGATAACGATCGATACACCGCTAGCTGCATACATCAGATAGCGGAATGCTCGATCGGTAGTGTCGGCTTTGGAAGGACGTTTCTGCCTACCCAAGCTGGTAATTGGTGTAGGCGCAGATAAATTGTGAGGAGAGGACATGGTTCGATTTAGGTTATTTCACGCCTGTTTCCACAGCTTCGATCGCGCGTTGAGCAACGCTACTAGGAACTGAAGTATAGTTGAGATCGTCGTTAAACTGTTGACCGCTGGTTAACATCCACTTCACCATTGTTTTAATGGCTTTAGCTTTTTCAGGATTTTTCTGAGATTTAGGAATTAACAACCAAGTCATACCCACAATCGGATAACCTTGAGCGGAATTCACATCAAATGCCCGGAAGTTTTCGGGGAATTGAATGTCAGCTAAAGCTTGGTTAGCTGCTTTGAGCGATGGAGCGACATACTTACCACTGCCATTTTGAACCAATGCCGATGAGAGTCCATTTTTAAGGGCAAATTCGTATTCCATATAGCCGATGCTACCTGGAGTTTGTTTGACCAAACCAGCTACGCCTGGATTACCTTTTCCTTTCAAGAAACTCGATGGCCATTTTGGCTCTTTACTAGCTCCAACTGCGGACTTAAATTCTGGGCTAACCGCACTGAGTTGGTTGGTAAAAATGAACGAAGTACCGCTACCATCAGCTCTTACCACAGGTTTAATCGCACTGCTAGGCAAGCTAGCACCTGCATTGTCTTTAGCGATTTGGGGGTCGTTCCAGGTTGTAATTTTACCTGTGAAAATACTAGTTAAAACCGTGTTAGAAAGTTTGAGGTTTTTTACGCCAGGTAAGTTATAAGATACTGCTACTGCACCACCAGCGGTGGGAATCATTAATACGCCACCTTTGACTTTGGCTATTTCTGCATCGGTCATCGCTGCATCGCTCGCACCAAAATCGACAGTTCCCGAAATTGTCTGCTTGACTCCACCACCACTACCGATACCTTGATAGTTAATCTTTATCTCTGGGTGAGCTTTACGAATTTCCCGCGCATATCTCTCATATAGCGGTTGGGGGAAAGTCGCGCCAGCACCGCTGAGAGTCACATCGGCTAGTGCTGCGAATTGAGTGCCCAAAACTGATACTGCGACTGTGGCGATCGTGGTCAAGCGACCGAAATTTTTGGATAGCATGGAAATAGTTGTCAAATTCGTTTAGTACACAACGATGTCAAAATTGCAAGTTTTTACAATAGCAATAATGCTATCGATCTCTTGATTTGATATCAGATGCATCTTAACGCAGCCCTACCTCTGGATTGATTATAGTTAGGTTAACGATTGGTTAATGTTTGTTTAATATTTGATTAATCCAGATCTAGATTGTTAAACCATCGAATACTTTGAGGAACATTAATAAATCGAACTTAACAATTTTCTGACGACCGACATTTAGTTACATTGGCACCCACACAGACACAGATCCACCTTCACAGCGAAACTCGCCCCAGCCATCAGCATTAGTCGTCACTGAAGTAGTTACCGCCTGAGTCAGATCGATATAAGTAGTATCGGGTTTACCCACATCCATCCATTTTGTCCCGGCATCGCCATTCCCCATAACTACCGCCATACTTTCGGGATGTTCTGAATCTCCCAGTCGCGTCCACCCAATGGTATTCGGATGGTCGAAATAATCGTGCTGAATGCCATAAGCATAGTCTCGGCGTGCCTGAAGCAGTCGATCGAGTATAATCCGGTGCGACTCGATCGTAATGTCATATTCGTTACCATCTCTGCCTTTATCTCGATAACTCGCACCATAATAATCGGCATAAAATACGCAGGGATAACCCGCTTCGCGCAGCAATATTAGCGCGTAAGCTAACGGTTTAAACCAGTTTTCGACTACCGATTCAAGCGGTTGCGAATCGTGATTTTCGACAAAGGTAACCGCTAACGTGGGTTGATGTTGCACTAGAGTGCGATCGAATATCTGGCGCAGATCGTAGCTTTGCCCCTGACGGCTAGCTGTATGAAAATTATGATGTAACGGCGCATCAAATAGATGGATCTTACCTTCAGTTTCGGCAATAAAATAGTTAAGTGCGTCTAGTTCGTAAGACCAATATTCACCAACTGTGAATAAATCTTTTTTGGCGTAACTATTCAGATGTTTCAGCCAATCGTAAAAGAATCTTGCATCGATATGTTTGACTGCATCCAATCGCAAACCATCAATTTTGGTCGTATCGAGATACCACTCTCCCCAGTACTTTAACTCACCTAATACTTCACGATCGTCCATATCCAAATCGCAGCCCATCAGGTAATCGAAATTACCCTTTTCCGCATCGACATTGCGATCGAATGTTTTATCTTTGATTAAATAAACAGCCTTTTGCTGCTGGTTATCAACGTTATAATCGATCGCATCAAAATGCCACCAATGCCATTCCATCGTCGAATATTTACCCTTTCGCCCTGGAAAAGTAAAATTCGTCCACCCCTCTATTTTTTGATAATTATCGATCGGTTGAAATCGATTATTCGGATCGAGGGGAGTCGCTTCAAATTCTTCCGTCGCATCGGCACCCAGACGGTGATTTAAGACAACATCGCCATAGATTTGCATCCCCACCGCATGAGCGCGGTCGATCGCACCTACATACTCATCCTTGGTGCCATACTTAGTCGCTGTCGATCCTTTTTGCTCGAACTCGCCCAAATCGAATAAATCGTAAACAGCATATCCGACATCATTAATTCCGTTAGCACCCTTATAAGCAGGTGGCAACCACAAAGCCGTAAATCCGGCAGCAGCCAATCCTTCAGCATCCAGCGATAATTGATTCCACAGGTTACCTTGCGGTGGTAAATACCAGTGGAAGTATTGCATCATCACCCCATTAACATCTGACATGACTCAGCTCCTAAATGTAGGCTACTGAAGTATTAATATCAAAAAAACTTCAAACTGTCAACAGCAGTAATTAGCCCCGCCACCGCATCCGCGCTCCAATTGCCCTCACAACTTCGCCCACTATTCAAAATTAGCCGCAAGCCATACTCACCAGAAATTCCAGCTAACTGCATCCACACCAAGTCACTCTCGGCTTCACAAGCGATGCTTTCTTCATCCATCAATTCTAAAGCGATCGATCTGATATTAACCACTAATTGCCCCAGCAACCGACAAAAATCTGCTAATTCTTCAGCCGTCAGTTCAAATGCCCAATCATCACCACCTACCAATCCCTGATATGTACCTGCTGGATTCCAGCCAATTCGCCACCCAGCACCAGATTTAAGGACTTTTTCCATAGTATGTGGGGAAGCTATCGATCTCACTCTACTCTCCAAAATCGAATGAAGAGCATACGACATAATTAAAGAGAGTTGCTGCGTAGATCTTTACCCCACCCCAGCCCTCCCCTTGTAAAGCGGATGCGCGCTCGTCGGGTCTCCCGACGGTTTAGCGCACCAAGCAGGGGAGGGAGCGAAAGCCCCCCCTTATAAAGGGGGGGGTTAGGGGGGGTAAGCCCAGATCTAATCTCCCAGAATTTCTGGCTGAGTTAGCTCGTCGGACATTTCGATAATGGCGCGCATGACGGGTTTAATGGTAGGGTCATCGATATTATCGGATTCGTAGCGGTGGCGTTTTTTCGCACGATTGGCTACTTGAACGGTAATTTTATAGCGATTAGAAGCTGCACCAATTAGTTCTTCAGCCCGATAGGCAATCTGGATCGAGTCAAAATGGGCTTGTGCGCGACGCTGGATCATAATTATTCCTAATACAGTGGCAATCTAATTATATTCTACCCGATCGATCGGGCGGCTATTTGGCTGGTAGCGATTTTCTCGATCGAACTACGTTAGAATTCAGTCGCAAGTGATGTAAATACTAATAGCAATTTTGTCAGTCCCGATCGTTTACCATCCCGATTATGTCGTACCATTACCCGATAGTCATCGCTTTCCGATGTCCAAATTTCGGATCTTGTACGAGTTATTATTAGCAGATGGATTAGTTACAGCCGATCGAACATTCGCCCCCACATTACCACCGACAGAGTGGTTAGAATTAGTTCACGATCCGGCTTA
>NZ_JANYJC010000118.1 GCF_025361915.1 Chamaesiphon sp. GL140_3_metabinner_50 | reverse complement strand
GAAAATTTTCAGTACGTCCAAAGCCTAATCATGGATATTTCGGAAACGATCGAACGTGCGGTTGGTAACTATTTTACCCAGTGGTTTGCAGCTCACCCTTATTTAACTTGGCTGAGTGCCCATCCCTTGGCAAGCTTGGGTTTAGGCTTGCTGGTAATCTTCTCTACGTGGGGGCTAATTAAGGCGATTGGGCGGGGAACCGAGCAAATTTGGTTATTTGTACTCACGACACCATTTAAGCTGCTCCAGCCGATTTTTGGACTCATGTGGAGATCGATCGGTTGCAAATTTGGGCACAATAGTACCAAGAGCGATCGGTTAGACTCGCAATTAACCTTAGCTGCTCCTACCGAGCGCGTTACGGAGATCGTCGATCGGCTGCACGCCCTGACGCAAGAACAACAAGAGCTACTGCACGAACTAGCACAGCTTACAGGTGAAACCTCGATCGAGGTAGCTACCAAAAGCAGATTAGATACTCAGTACAAAAATATGTACGCCAAGTTACTGAAATTAAACTAAAAACGACTTATGGACTATAGTATCGATCGGCTAGATGTGTCATAATTTAGTTACGAGTATCTCATTTCCACAGCGTCTGCATCAGCGGACACCGATCGCTCTAATTGAATCTTCTCCAACCTTTTACAAAAACTTTAAAATTGTACGACAGTAATTCAGTGGAAAGACTAATTAACGTTCATATCGAAAAATTGCCAGAAGGTTACTACCTAGCTACTTCTGATGCGTTACCCGGATTACTCGCACAAGCACCGAGCCTGACTGAAACCCTAGAAATCGCCCAAGATGTCGCCAAGCAACTATTAGCGGCAATGTCAGAACGCAATCAGTTCGTAGATAGTTTCCCGACGATCGCCGATGAATTTGACTGTCCTCTCGTACTAACTAGATAGATGGGATGGGCAGGTTATCGGGATTCAGATATCGTGAAGTAGCCAAGGTGTTGCGAATCTACGGGTTCGCACTCGATCGTCAAGCCTCTGGCTCTCACGAAATTTGGTTTAACGACGGCACGGGTAAGTATACCACGGTTCCCAATCACAATGGTGATATGCCCGAAGGCACTCTCCGCCAAATCCTCAAACAAACCGGGATTGAGGCGGATGATTTTTTGTATCATTCTCACTGAGCAAGTCTCACTCTAATAATGAGTAGGGGTAATTCATGAATTACCCCTACTCTCAATCCCTGGAATCTCAAATTAGTCTTCAGAGATCGTAATGATAGCGACAAGAGATAACGGTAATATATTCATCTTCCACTGCGTAAATTAACCGATTTGTATCGTCAATTCGCCGCGACCAGAAACCAGCTAAATTTTCTCGCAGGGGTTCTGGCTTACCGATGCCTTCAAATGGTTCGCGCATCGTAGCTTCAATGAGTTTATTAATTCTTTTGAGCGTCTTTTTATCCTGACTTTGCCAGTAAAGATAATTATCCCATGCTTCGCCCGTCCAAGCCAGTTTTCTAGCCATCTAGCAAGTCTCGCTCTACCGCTGTTCCGGCTTTAAATTGGGCGATCGATCGAGCTAAATGAGCGGCATTTGCTGGCGATTTCAACAAATGAACTGTCTCCATCAAACTATTAAAAGATTCCAGAGACATTACCACAACGTCATCAGCATCGCGTCTGGTGACGATCGTATAATCGGCATCTTCAATTACTCGATCGAGTACCACTTTGAGGCTATTTCTCGCTTCACTAAAGGATACAACTTTCATGGTGGCTATAATTGTACAACTTACCGTACGATTATAGCGAATATTCCGGGTAGGGGTAATTCATGAATTACCCCTACCCGGAATAACGTCAGTTTTACATTAAGATCTGTAGATCTGTAGGTTGGGTTGAAGAATGAAACCCAACTTCACCGCCAGCTAATTATTTGTTACTTACCAGCCGCTTTGAGTTTCTTTCTCATCCGCAGTACCGCAGTACCGCCGACTAATGTACCGATGATGGTAAAAGGTTCGGGGACAGCAACAGCACTAGCGGTTCCAAATCTGAAGTTATCTAACTCCTTGTTGCCGCTAGTAGCCTGAAATGAGATCGAAGCAATAGCTGTATCAGTAGTGAAACCCACAAACTGACGATTGGGATAATTAAGCGAATTGACATTAAATGTCTCACCAGTTGAAAGTGTTATTACAAAAGGCGAAGCATAATTGTCAAAACTCATAATATCGCTACCAACAGCAGTTACCCCAGATGGGAGAGTAGCTGTAAGAGTAGTTGTCAAGCTAGTAAAGTTAGTGCTGCCTAATAGAACTGCACCAGATCCCCAATCATACGCGCTTGGAGCAAAGAGCGGATCGACAACAAATAAACCAAATGAGTCAATAAATGTAACTCCATTAATAGTTAATCCACTGCCAGTATAATTAGTAAAATTTCCAGTTGGAGCCAAGCCTTCAAATCCGATAGTTGTTAGCCCAGTTGTATTAGCTTGAAAAGATGCCAAATCTGTAAACTGTACCGTCGCCGCTTGAGCCGATCTTGACAGGCCTAACAGGGACAGCGAAGCTACTGTAGCAGTACACAAACTAAGTCCGATGCGATGCGATGTGATGGATATCTTCATAAGATTATTTCGATCGGGGTTTGTCAGAGATTATTCTAAATCTAGAAAGGTCATTTGTCTACCTTTATAGTTAAATTAACTCGTGATTCATTCGCAGCTAACAAGTACCGCTAAATATCCCGTAAAATATAAACATATCTAGTTGCGATCGAAAAGTATGACTCAGGCACAAAATCCAGATGATAAAGATCGGCAAGTAGCTCGCGAGTTTAGAGATTTAAATCGCAGAGTAGACAGACTAGAATATACTCAAGTATCACCTCAAGAGTTTCGACAAGCCTTCGAGCGTGTTTATGAAGAGATCGACGATCTCCATGATGAGGTAAGAGAATTAAGAACAGAGATGAACGCACGGCTTGACTCTCTGGACACTAAGTTCGACATCATCATGCGCCATGTTACCGGACAAGGCAACGCTTAGGTGCCGGAAGACCTCCACAATTACTAATATTTATATACTAAAGCAAGCTGTAAGTAGCTAAAAAGCCGGGGTTTACGGTATACTCTCTGACATAGCAATGTGAGTATTACTCTCTCCCAACTCCCATCTCCCATCTCTTATGCTTGGCTCTACCCAATTTGAAACCCTAGAACAAGCATTAAAGCATTACTTTGGATATGATGAATTTCGATCGGGACAGCGAGAAATTATTGAGACGGCATTAGCCAATCGTGACTTATTAGTAGTGATGCCAACTGGTGGCGGTAAATCGTTGTGCTTTCAGTTACCAGCATTATTAAAACAAGGCGTGACTATAGTTGTATCACCGTTGATTGCGCTGATGCAAGATCAAGTACAACTGCTAGCAAATAATGGTATTCCAGCAACTTTTTTAAATAGCAGTATTAGTACTGAAGAAAGACGCGATCGAGCAGCAGCGATTTATAATGGTGAAGTTAAATTATTATACCTGGCTCCCGAACGATTGAATCAGGAGTTTATTAGCAACTTCTTAATCGATTTACATCAAGAGGTGGGGATTGCGGGGTTTGCGATCGATGAGGCGCATTGTGTTTCGGAATGGGGTCACGATTTTCGACCAGATTATCGCAAGTTATCGCAATTACGGCATTATTTTCCGAAGGTGCCCTGGTTGGGATTGACGGCAACTGCTACCGATCGCGTCCGATCGGATATCATTAAGCAGCTCGATTTGCGCGAACCAGAGATTCACATTGCCAGCTTCAATCGCCCGAACTTATATTATGAGGTGCGGCGCAAAACAACTGCGCCTTATAAAGAATTACTCGCACAGGTAAAACAGTCTGAAGGTTCGGGAATTATCTACTGTTTGAGTCGGAAAAAAGTAGACGAGTTAACAGCTAAACTCAAGCAAGATGGCATTCAAGTAGTACCTTATCATGCGGGTTTAGATAGCGAGACTCGGACTAATAATCAGAATAGTTTTATTCGGGATAATGTCAAAGTCATCGTCGCCACCGTCGCCTTTGGTATGGGGATTAATAAACCCGACGTGCGGTTTGTAATTCATTACGATTTACCGCGCAATATTGAAGGTTATTACCAAGAATCGGGACGCGCCGGACGCGATAGCGAACCCGCCCATTGTACGCTGTATTTTGGGATGGGTGATATTAAAACGATCGAGTATTTAATCGACCAAAAAGTCGATCGCGAAACGGGGTTAGCTCTGGAAGAAGAACAGCGAATTGCGACTCAACAACTGCGGCGGGTAATTAATTATGCCGAAGCTACCGAATGTCGGCGGATTATTCAACTCGGTTACTTTGGCGAAAGCTTCCCTGGTAACTGTAATAACTGCGATAACTGCAAATATCCGCGCCCGATTTCCGATTGGACGATCGAATCTCAAAAATTACTATCCTGCATCTATCGATTTTCCGAACGCCATCGGGGGAGAACTTTCGGACTGGCGCACACGATCGATGTCTTGCGCGGTTCTAAGAATGATAAAGTGCTTAAAAATGGACACGATACACTTTCTACATACGGGATTGGTAAAGATCGCACCGTCGATGAATGGCGGATGTTGGGCAGATCGTTACTGCATCAGGGCTTAGTCGATGAAACTAGCGATGGTTATTCAGTCTTGACACTCAATGCAACGAGTATGGAAATCCTGAAAAACCAGCGCAAAGTCGAAATCGCTGTTTCCCCCCTCAAACCCACCACCGCAACCACCGATATTAGTGCCAGTACCGTCGAGACTCAAGCTCTTTACAACCGCTTGCACAAACTCCGCAAACAGTACGCCGATGCGAACAAAGTCGCCCCTTACGTTATCTTCGCCGATTCCAGCCTCAAATTAATGGCACAACAGCAACCCCAAACCCTCGCCCAATTCGCCCAAATTTCCGGCGTAGGGGCACGCAAACTCGCTCAGTACGGCGAAATGTTTACAGGCGAAATTAGAGCCTTTAGAACCGAATCTGGCTTGAGCATCCTCACCGAATCCGATCCCACACCCCCCCTCTACGTCGCGACTCCAACTAAAAGCGATGTTTCCCACACCCACCTCCAAACCCTAGAGTTATATCAGCAAGGCATGAGCATCGCCGATATTGCTACCCGCAGATCGATGCGCGAGAATACGATTTTCGATCACCTCGTTAAACTACTCGAATGCGGCTACAGCGTCAAGATAGACTTAATCGTACCAGATGCCAAAGTCACCGCAATCGAACAAGCAATCGCGATCGTCGGAGCCGAAAAACTCACCCCCATCAAAGCCCATCTCGGCGATGATTATACCTACGAAGAAATTAAACTAGTCAGAGCTAGATTTACAAAGATTGGGGACTAGGGGACGGGGGACTCGGAGACTGGGAGGTGTGGGAATAATAAACACTCCCACACTCCCCTGGTGGTTGAGCGAAGCCGAAACCACACTCCCCACACCTCCCACACCCACCCCGCTCCCTGCTCCCATCTCCCATCTCCCATCTCCCATCTCCCATCTCCCATCTCCGAACTCCCATCTCCCTTATGACGATCGAAAACCTGAGTACACGCGGACATTTATTAACCGAGCAAGTAAATATCAACAGTGCTAATTTAGACAGACTCAGCACTCTAGAACTAGTAGACTTATTCAATAAAGAAGATATTAACACCCTCAACGCGATCGCGGGTGCTAGAGTCGAATTAGCCACTGCGATCGATACCATTGCCGATGCCCTCCGCCAAGGCGGACGCTTATTCTACATCGGAGCGGGCACCAGCGGACGATTGGGAGTCCTCGACGCGGCAGAGTGTCCCCCCACATTCTGTACCCCCCCAGAGCTAGTTCAAGGCATTCTCGCAGGCGGCGCAGGTGCCTTAATTAAAAGTTCCGAAGGCTTAGAAGATATCGCCAGCGATGGCGCGGCGGCGATGGTAGAGCGCAATGTTGGCGTGCATGATGTAGTGGTGGGAATTACCGCAGGCGGTACCACTCCCTACGTCCACGGTGCGATCGAATATGCCAAACAACGCGGAGCCAAGACGGTATTTATCGCCTGCGTGCCTGCAAATCAGGTCGCCAGCATCGCCGATATCGAGATTAGATTACCTGTAGGCGCAGAAATTTTATCGGGTTCTACGCGGCTAAAATCGGGCACTGTAACCAAGATGGCTTTGAATATTCTCTCGACGGGCGCGATGGTAAAGTTGGGTAAAGTGTATGGAAATCGGATGGTCGATGTTGCCGTTACTAATACCAAATTACTCGATCGGGCGTTGCAGATGATTCAAGATTTGACGCAATTAGAACGCGATGCAGCGCAAGAATTATTAACAGCTAGCGGTAAATCGGTGAAGGTAGCTTTATTAATGCACTGGACAAAGGTAGATCGAGCTAAAGCCGAGGCAATTCTCGCCCAAAATCACGGACAATTACGATCTGCTGTCGATAGCTTATAGTTATCGTATTTCTCGAACGGTTGGTGAATCCAGGGATTATTAGCGAGATAACTAATATAGTAATCGGGAATATACAGCGAAGCAGATTTGTACCACAGCACCGCCGTTTTGAGATCCTGAATCTCTGGATAAAGATCGCGCAACCAAATGGTTGTCTGTTGCAAAGTCACGCCAGAATCTACCAAGTCATCGACTAATAATACCCGATCGCCCAACCGATCGGTAGTCATCGTCATCTGACTGGCGATCGATAATTTACCACGTTGCCGATCTCCGTCGCCACCATAAGAACTAGCTGCTAAAATTGCTAAAGGTCGATCGAAGATCCGCGATAAAATATCGCCGACGCGCAATCCACCTCTAGCCAGACAAACAATCTGATTGAATTCATACTCAGATTGATAAATTCGATCGGCTAATTGCTCGATCGACTGGTGGTATTCATCCCAAGATACATCTAAATCGAACATACTCACATCTAGTTTTAGCAATTATACCAGTGTGCGGATGAGTGCCCCCATCGATCGATAATTACTCCAGCTAGCAATTCATCATCTTCATCCGCCATCTCTGCTGTATATTGGCAGCATTAGAGAATCGCCTCAAACCTAATATACTGCCTAACCCGATCGGATCGTGGCGCGGACAAATTGACACTAGGGGCACCTGCGATCGCAATTTCAATTTAATTTTGCTAAGTTTCGGGAAAGCCAGATGAGGGATATGTAGTTATAGGTACGAAGGCAACAGACACAAACTACACCGATTAGACTCGTAAAAACTCAGATTAAAGTTGAAATTAAATCTCGAACTTTTACGAAATTAACCATCCAAGATTTGTAGTCTCAAGCATCAGTAAATCGCTAACTCACCCACTCATTAGGAATCGCTGTCATGAACTTCAAATCCATGCTCGTTGTCGGTTTAGGTCTAGCTACTATCGGTTTTTCACTTCCCGCTCATGCTGATACTGCAACTGTTGGCGTTATCCGTCAAACTTCGGTGGTAACTGGTGTTGCTAACGATACCGTACAAGGTAGTTACACTAACATCGATAACAGCAAGTTCGGTCGCACTGGTGTAAGTAATACTGGTACTTCAATCTCTGTAGACCAAGCCACTGATGTTCAAGGTAAATTCAACCGCACTGGTCAAATTAGCGAAACCAATGTCGATAATTCCCAACGTGGTACTTTTAGCCCTCGCTTCAAACGCTAGACATTACTAGTGCGGTTGCGATTATTTAAGCCTCAAACAACCGCAACTACGCTTAATTTCTCAATTTTAGTTACTTACTTACTCACTCATCTAGGAATCACTATCATGAACTTCAAATCTATTCTCGTTGTCGGTTTAGGTCTAGCTACTATCGGTTTTTCACTCCCCGCTCATGCTGATACAGCAACAGAAGTTAAAACCATTCAAACTTCGGTAGTGACTGGCGTAGGTAACAATACCGCACAAGGTAGTTACACCAATATCGATAACAGCAGATTCGGTCGCACTGGAAGCGGTAATACTGGTACTTCGATCGTCACCGACCAAGCCACCGACGTTAACGGTCGCTATAACCGGACTATTCAAATCGGCGAAACCAATGTCGATAACTCACAACGCGGTGTTCGCTTCAGACGCTAAATTTCACTGGTATGGTGATTCATACTTCAACATAATCGCATGGTGTTCGCACCACCCATTAAGCTACTAGTCAGACCGACTGGTAGCTTAATTCGATCGTACTTGCTTCCTCCCTTTTCATATACTTCGCAATTTGCTAAGATAAAGTAGATGCGTGTCCGTAAAGTCAATCGAATCTGAGGGTACGATCGTGAAAATAGAGTCAATCGACCCTCTACTGTTTGAGAAGAAAATTTCATGAGGATTATTACCAAAGCCCGCTTAACTGATTTCTATATCAAACATGCTAGTTCTAAACAAAACTTACTAACTTGGTATAAAGTAACTCGTAGTGCTGTCTGGCAAAATTTAGTAGAACTCAAAGAATCTCTCCCTGCTGCGGATCTAGTAGGTAATTTTACGGTCTTCAATATCGGTGGCAATAAATATCGGTTAATTGTTTATGTCGATTACATATATCAAACGGTTTTCATCCGTCATGTACTGACTCATGCTGAATATAATAAAGATGATTGGAAAGATGATGATTGGTATGAATAAACTAAATATGATAATAACCTCTTAGGCGAATATTCTATGCTCATTACAGAACGTGCAAAATATATCGATCTCTTAAATGAATTCCCCCCTCGTCCAATTCGGTCTTCTAATGATGCGATCTCCGTCCAAAAAGTAGTAGATGCTTTGCTAGATGCCAAGCATCTCAGTTCCGACCAGCAAGAATATCTCAATTTATTAGGGATAATAATTTCTGAATATGAAGATACAACTGTAGAAGTTCCAGATATACATGGCATCGAACTATTAAACATTCTGATTGAAGAATGGGGATTAAAACAAAAAGAATTAGTGCCAATTTTTAAAACTGAATCGATTGTATCTGCGGTACTAAACGGTCATAGACAGCTTACTGTCGAACACATTCAAAAACTAGCAGAATTTTTTCATATTTCACCAGCAGTATTTTTCCCATCATCACACTAAGATTGAGTTTAGATAGCACCAGAGGAAGTTTATGACTGCCGTAATTATCAACTCCACCGCTAACAAAGTCCCTAATCTCGACATCTTTTACCCTAGTTCCGACGGAGAACCCTTGGCTGAGTCTTACGACCATCTCTATGTCATTATGACCACCTTGGCGATGTTGCTGGCGCATCTCAAAGGTCAACAAGCGACAGTCTTAGCCGACCAATTTTTGTACTATGCTCAGGGCTTTCCGCGCTTGAGAGTCGCACCTGATGTGATGGTAATTTTTGATGTCGAGCCAGGTGGACGCGATAATTACAAGATTTGGGAAGAAGGTCGAGTACCATCGGTAATATTTGAAATGACTTCTCCAGGTACTTGCAATAAAGATGATGTCGAGAAGAAACATCTTTATCAGAGCCTGGGTGTGACCGAATATTGGCAATTCGATCCGCGCGGCGAATGGATTCCCGAACAGCTACGCGGCTATCGGCTCCAAGGAGATGAGGAACCAGTTTATATGGCAATCGCCGATAATACCAGTCAGGTGTTACAGCTCCGTCTGGTTGTCGAAGCTAAAATCATTGCTTTTTATCGGTTAGATGATGGTGTAAAGTTATTGCCTTTGGAGGAATTAAATATTGCGATCGAGCAACAAATCCAAAGAGCCGAAGCCGAAGCACAACGCGCTGAGGCAGAATCTCAACGAGCAGATCGCGAGGCGCAACGAGCGCGAGAGCTAGAGGCACAGCTAGCACTATATCGACAGCAATTGGGCGAATTACCTCCCGAACGACCAAATTTACTTGAGTGAACATGATTTCAAATCACGACGCAATTTTAGCTACTATCCCCTCGCCTTGTTTCGTACTAGAAGAAGAATTACTAGCCCGAAATCTGGCAATATTCGATCGAGTCCAAAAATCTGCTCCGATTCGCATCATGCTTGCGCTCAAAGGGTTTTCGCTCTTTCACAGCTTCCCCCAGATTCGGACCACGCTCAAGGGTGCTTCGGCTAGCTCTTTGTGGGAAGCAAGGCTAGCTGCTGAGGAATTTGGTACTGAGGTGCATGTATATTCGCCAGCCTATCGCGACGAAGATGTACCGGAGATTCTACCCCTCGCATCGCACATGACCTTTAATTCGATCGGGCAGTGGGAAAGATTTAAGCACCAGATTGCCGCGCATACGCCGAGCAAGCCCTCGGTAGGGTTGCGAATCAATCCTGAGTACTCACCAGTCAAAACCGCTCTCTACAATCCCTGTCAGCCCTCGACGCGGCTGGGAGTTTCGGCTAAAAATTTGGGCGATACTTTACCAGCGGGAATAGATGGATTTTTATCGCATAATTTATGTGAGAGCGATTCGTTTGCTTTAGAAAAAACCTTGGCAAATATCGAACTATTATTCGATCGATTCCTCCCGGATCTCAAGTGGCTCAATCTCGGCGGCGGTCATTTGATGACGCGCAAAGATTATAATGTAGACCATGCGATCGAGGTATTAAATGCCTTCCATACTCGCCACCCGCACATTCAATTATTGATGGAGCCAGGTTCGGCGATTGCTTGGGAAACGGGATTTTTAATCGGGAAAGTATTAGATCTCATTCCGACCGATGATGTGCTAAATGTGATGTTAGATGTGTCGTTTACCGCCCACATGCCCGACTGTTTGGAAATGCCCTATAAGCCAGCTATTCGCGGCGCGCGGGAGCCAGCAGCAGGCGATATATTCTATCGGATGGGTGGTTCTAGCTGTCTGGCTGGTGACTTTTTAGGCGACTATGCTTTTGACAAAGAGTTATCAATTGGCGATCGCATCATCTTTGAAGATATGATGCACTATACGATGGTCAAAACTTCAATGTTTAATGGAGTCGTCCATCCATCGATCGGCAGAATTGACAAAGATGGTAAATTCAAACTATGGCGAGAGTTTTCTTATCAAGATTATCGATCGAGATTGGGCTGATCTGCATAAACCCGACTTTTTCAAAAAGTCGGGTTTCTGGCATCGAAATCGATTAAAATTATTTAATAATTTAGCTATCTAAAGTAGAAATAATCATTAGTGTTAAATGTCAAGTGGTTAGACGTGTCGCGACAGGTTAATGTCGGGTAGGTGTCGCGAAAGGGCAGTTCAGATCGAAACGACAAGTAACGATCGGTTGCGACAGGGGCACAAAAAATAGAGCTGTTAGGAAGATTGAG
>NZ_JANYJC010000353.1 GCF_025361915.1 Chamaesiphon sp. GL140_3_metabinner_50 | reverse complement strand
CCGCGCCACGCGACACGATCGCGAAATTAGCCTGGGAGTCAGCCCGCGCGGTTCGGTGGCACTCTACCGTGCGACACAAGCCTGGGCATGGTTGCAAGGGCGTACTTATGCCTTACCCGATGATGTCAAGGATCTGGCAATTTATGTATTATCGCATCGCATTCTCACGATCGGCAGTCGGCGCGGCTCTCAATCGATCGAACGGTTGTTGCAAGAAATTCCGATTGATTAGGCTTTAGGCTTTAGGTTTTAGGGAAGAAGGGAATAGGGAAAATAAATATCTATCTTCCCCACACACCCCACACCTCCCACACTCCCTACACACCCCACACACCCCACTCTCCAATCGGTTATCCTAATTAGCATCGACGTAAAACTTGTTGCGGAGAGGATAATAAATGGAATTAGAGCGTGCTGAAGCGATCGTCAAAGAATTGCTGGCTCCAGGGTATCTGACTCCGCCTCAAGAAATGGTATTTCGGGCGGCTTGGCAGGGTCGATCGTACCGAGAGCTGGCTAAAACGGCTGGTTACGAGACTAATTACCTCAAGTGCATTGGTGCCCAGGTGTGGCGGATGCTATCGATCGCGACTCAATCCAAGATTTCTAAAAGAAATTTTAGGGAAGTGCTAACATCTTTCGAGCCAGTTGTCAAGCCTGCATTGACGATCGACGGTGCGGTTTCCCCAGGAATCGACTGGGGGGAAGCGATGGACATTTCGGCATTTTATGGACGCGAACTAGAATGCGATCGGCTCCAACGGTGGCTGCTGCAAGATCGCTGTCGATTAGTCGCGATTCTGGGAATGGGTGGGATGGGCAAAACGACGATCGCCTTAGAACTGGTTCAACATTTTCAAGCGGCGATTAATGCCGATCCCGAACGGCCCGATCCAGATCGATTTAGTTGTATCGTGTGGCGGAGTTTACTCAATCCGCTCCCGCTGAAGGAATTATTACCAGAACTAATTCGCAATTTAACCAGTTCTCTGGGGTTGAAGCCCGATCGCAATGGTATTTTTCGGCAGTTATCGGCGGATCTAATGCCGAGGATGGTTACCAGTCAACTGGAATTATTGTTAGAAATTTGTCAGAAACATCGCTGTCTGATGGTCTTAGATAATGCCGAATCAATCTTTCAGGCGGGCGCACAGGCGGGACAATATCGATCGGGCTATGCCGATTATGGCGAGTTATTTAGCATTTTAGGGCGGCTGAATCATCAGAGCTGTCTATTGCTAACCAGTCGGGAAAAACCGACCGAAATCAGTCACCTAGAAGGCATCCATGCCAAAGTCAGGACTTTAATTTTACCAGGATTAGATGCGACTGCCGGACAACAAATTTTTACCGATCGGGGGTGTTTGCCGATCGCACCGTTAGAATGGGCGGAGATCGCTCGTTACTGCGGTGGCAACCCGCTAGCATTTCAACTGATTGCGGCGACGGTGCAGGAAGTCGCCGATGGCGATGTGAGTGAGATTTTCCCATACTTGCGATCGCACAAATTAGGATTTGCAGATATTTATATTTTGCTCCAACAGCAGTGGGAACGCCTGACTACCGAAGAACAACAGGTGATGTACTGGCTGGCAATCGGGCGAGAACCAATGTCGATCGGCGATTTAGCAGCATCGCTACACCCCGCTTGGAATCAACACCGTCAGGGCGACGATCTGCTGAGTGCCTTACAATCTTTGCATCGCCGCAGTATGGTCTTTGCTCGTTCCGAACCGAGTACTACATCGTGGGAACAGCTTCGCCAACGCGGGAAGCGGCATTGGTCTTTGCAACCGATGGTAATGGAATATGTGACGGGCAAATTTGTCGCACAGCTCTGGAGCGAGATCGCCCGATCGCAACCATTTTTACTCGATACTCACGCGATCGTCCAGGCAAATGCCAAAGAGTATCTGAGAGTGGCGCAATTACGCACGATCGTCCAACCCGCGATCGAAGTGCTGCGGACGCAGATCGGCAACTCGCACCAAATCGGCAAGCATTTACGCCAGATGCTGACTGCTTGGCAAGTTTCCCATTCGCTCCAACCGGGATATTTAGCAGGCAATCTCCTCAATTTTTTAACGCATCTCAAGCAAGATTTGACCGATTTAGACTGTTCGGCGATGGTAGTGCGGCAGGCATATTTAGTCGATATCGATTTAAAGAGGGTAAATTTTACCAGCGCACAGATGGTCGATTGCGCTTTCACCCAGACTTTTAGTAGTATTCTGGCGATCGCTTACAGTCCAGATGGTAAGCTGCTGGCGGCTAGCGATACTAATGGCGAAATTCGCTTGTGGTCGGTTCGCGATGGTCAATTTTTATTAACTTGTTCGGGACATAGTAATTGGGTGCGATCGATTCAATTTAGTCCCGATAGTCGTTATCTAGCCAGTTCTAGCGACGATCGTCGGATTAAACTTTGGAATCTGCAAGATGGTAGCTGTGTGAAAACGATCGGCGATGGTATTCATACCCTCGGATTTAGTTTTAGTCCCGACGGTTGCTATTTGGCGAGTGGTAGTGCTAACAATCTTATTTATTATTGGGATCTCCACACGGGTAATTGTATCCGTCAGTTTGAGGGACATCAAGATTGGTCGATGATGGTTAAATTTCACCCGGATGGCGATCGATTTGCCAGTAGCAGTGCCGATGGGACGATCCGGATCTGGGATGTGGCCAGCGGTCGGTGCGATCGGGTATTACATGGGCACGAAAATATTGTTACTACCGTCGATTATCATCCCGATGGCAACACACTCCTCAGCAGCAGTCTCGATGGCTCCCTGCGCCTCTGGGATGTCTCTGAGGGTACGGACGGGTTACCCCTGCAGGAATCTTGTCGGCTGGTGTTGACCGGACATGGCGATGAGATTTGGTCGGCGGTGTTTAGTCCCGATGGGACGTATTTTGCCAGTGCGGGAGTGGGCGGCTTGTTGCGGATGTGGCGGACGAGGGACGGTTATTGTCTGCATCGATTGGAAGGACATCACGATCGGTTGTGGTCGGTAGCATTTCACCCACATGGAGATCTGCTGGCTAGCGGCGGGGAAGATCGGACGATTCGATTTTGGCAAGTTAGCGATGGTAAGTGTTTGCAGGCGTTTAATGGTTATACCAATTGGTTTAAATCGGTCGCCTGGAGTCCTGACGGAGCCAGCTCGATCGCTGCCAGTCGCGATGCGCTGATTCGGGTGTGGGAGGGCGATTGCCCGACTTGTCTGCACCAGTTATCCGGGCATACCAAATCGACGATTTGTGTCGCCTACGACCCCCAAGGAGTGACGTTTGCTAGCGGTGGCGACGATCTCACGATTAGAATTTGGGATGCCAAAACTTGCGCCTGTCTCCAGATCTTGCGGGGACATACAGATAGTATTCTCGCCATCGTCTATAGTTTTGATGGCAAATATTTAGTCAGTAGCGGTAGCGATCTGAGCATCAGAATCTGGGATACCCATCGGTGGCGATGTTTGCACGTTCGCACCGGACATACCGATCGCATTGGCGGTTTGGCTTATCATCCCGATCGCGATCTCATTGCTAGTGCTAGCGAAGACCGTACCATTAAACTCTGGAATTTTCACGACTCTCAACCAGTCCGAACTTTTTGCCAACATACCAATCGGGCGATCGCAGTAGCTTTCGATCCGCGTGGTACCATTCTGGCTAGCGGCGGTCTCGATCGGCAAATTCTGCTATGGAATATCGAGACTGGCGAACTATGTCATACCCTCATCGGACACGAAGGTTGGATTTTATCCCTCGCTTATAGTCGCGATGGTAAATGGCTCTTTAGCGGTGCTTCCGATCGCACAATTAAGGTGTGGTCGATGGAAACCGGACTGTGTACCGATACGTTGCTCGGACATCAAAGTTGGGTGTGGTCGGTCGCTGCCAGCGATTGCGGTCGGTTTTTGGCTAGTGCGAGTGAAGATGAAACCGTGCGAATTTGGGATCTAGCCGATGGCACTCTACGATCTACCCGTCGCGCCTGTCGTCCTTATGAGGGGATGAATATTGCTGGTGTCGAGGGCTTGACAAAAGCGCAAATTAACGATCTAAAAACATTAGGGGCGCAGGGTTAGATTTTAGGGGGGACTGGGGGACAAAGGAGCCAGCGTCAGAACTCTTTGTTCTATCTTCTCACACTCAAAATTTGTGGGTAATGTCTTGTACCAGCTAGTGGTGCGTTACGCTGCGTGATAACACACCCTACGATTGCCGGATTTTACAGATCCTAAGCACCAATTAAGCCATACGCAGACATCCGCATAATTTCGCCAGTATTGAAACCGATATTATTCAACGCCTCACCGTAGGCGATCATAAAATCTTCAATTAGGGCATCTTTTTCCATGCCTAGCACCTTGGCATCTTTAGCGACATTATTCAACATCTTCCACACTAGGGGAAGATTTTGACGGTTGGCAGTTTGCAATTCGGTTTTGGCTGTTTCAAAATTGTCATGCAGCCAAACTTCACCAAAATTTAGATGCATATACTCATCTTTAACAACACCTTCGGTAATCTTGCGCGCGAAAGCATCAGCAACTGGAATGTAGATATTATAAGCCGCGATCGCAAAACACTCGATAATTAGCGATTGAATCAGCAGACAAGTGACTACATTACCCGCCGCCGCCGCAACTTGAAAGTTTTCGTGCAGTCTAGCAAAAAATTCTTTAGCAAAATCCAGGTCTGGAGTCACCGTAAGATTGCGCGCACAGGCTTCAAAACCCTTTTTGTGACGCTGCTCCATTTTGGCTAACTTGACTAGCTCGTCCTGGGACTCCGGCAACAATCCGCCCAGTGTAATATAATTTTCATGGGCTTCCTGTTCGCCTTCGATCACAATTGCATTGATGCGACTGTAAGCATCTTTGTAGGTCTCGCTGGTAAAGTTAAGTTCCAAACTGGCTGCAATCTGCACCATAAGTTAGATTTCTCCTGTGTATCCGAATAATATTTAATTTTACGCCCAACCGATTGGTGGCTGCACCCTTACCGCGAACACATACAGCAATTGTAATGTTTTACAAGGTAATCTAAAGATTTATTACTATCTTCAAACCCTTCTATCTTAACCGATCGCCGACCAAAACCGTGCATAAGTTATCCGATCCTAGCTATTTTCGTTGGTGGCAAATTCTCAACTGGCTGCTGCTGCTGATTGGTGCTGGCTTAATTATGGCTCCATTAGTGGTGGTTTTTATCACTTCAATTACGCCCGTTGGGGCTACAGCCACTGGTTTTGGCATCCCGACGCACATCACTTTTGCCAACTACCAGGCGGCTTGGCAGCAGGGTAACTTTATCTTGGCGTTTGCAAATTCTACTTTGGTGGCATTAGCGGTAACTGCGGCTCAAATTTTTACATCGGCATTGGCAGGTTACGCACTGGCGCGACTTAAATTTCGGGGACGAGAAGCTTTACTGCTGTTAGTACTGGCAACGCTTGTCATTCCTTTTCAACTATTAGTCATCCCCATCTTCTTAATTCTCAAGTGGGGACATTTACTCGATACCTATAGCAGTCTGATTCTGCCGACTGCGGCGAGCGGGTTTGGCATCTTTTTACTGCGGCAATTTTTTCTGGCTATTCCCATCGAACTCGAACAAGCAGCAATGCTCGATGGCGCGACGCGGTTACAAGTACTGTGGCGCATTATCTTGCCATTATCTCGCTCTGCGCTGGTGACACTGTTTCTATTCGCATTTATCGGCGAATGGAACGATTTATTTAAGCCGCTAATTTTTACGACTCGTCCCGAATTGCGGACGGTACAACTAGCTTTAGCCGAATTTCAAGAGCAATTTACCAATAGTTGGCAACTCCTGATGGCAGCAGTCGGAATTGCGACGGTACCGATCGTGGTACTATTTCTAGTCGGACAAAAGCAATTTATTCAGGGAGTTGCTGGCACGGGTGTCAAGGAGTAGTATAGCCGCCATATCGGTTAGGACACAAACCCGACTTTTCCAAAAAGTCGGGTTTGTAGCAAGCACTATCTGTCCTAATCGCCTTGGCGGTTGCTATAAATCTCCATAATTTGGCGAACTTTAGTTTCTGCAATGAAAGAATAACCCCCAAGCTACTCGTTCTGCAAGTGGTAGCTTAGGGGTTATACGTGTAGCTATTAATCGATAATGGAGTGGTTATCGATTAGTGACTAGGATAACAAGGATAGCAAGGAGGAGGAGGACAACCATATCCACCACCCTTACTATTTTTCTTGCTGCCCTTCTTACTGCCTTTATTACTACCGCCGCCGCAACCGTTTCCGCCACCGCCAAAAATCTGGCTGCTATCGGTTGCTTGGAGTTCTGTCAAAAAGCTTTCTTCACTGGCAAACAGTTCGCTACCAGCAGGTTTTAAATTAGAGATTTCAATTAGAGCCATGTTCGAGCCGTTCCTTTATTACAAGTTTTGAATCGCTAACCAAGTCATCCTCGACTAGCGATCTCGGTCACAGACAATAATCTCCGATCGCCCATTGAGATACAACCCTGTGGACTCGATCGAAAAGACATAAAGATATGTATAAAATCTAGGCTCTAGCGATCGGCAACTACTTAAATTTAGGTATATTCTAGTTCGATCGCTACCATTGCCGTACTTCTTGGCGGACAAAACACTCGTATTAGCTAATTTTAGGAGACATAATGATGTTAGTTTTAGCCAAATTTATCATAAAAATCGCATCCAGCGGGATTGAGATGTGGCTGCGCTAAATCGACTCCAGCCTCCGTCAGCACGCGCTCGATGATACCGAGCATGTCAGCCGCTGTTTGTCCGCTTTGACAGGCTGTAAATAAGCCTGTAGCAAGCAGTTCGCACCGTTGCATCCCAACCGAACTCCCTGCGATTGGTACCTCGGCAATACTCAATCCTGGTGCTAGCAGCTTGGTAAATAGTGGCACTTGAGGCGAAAATTCAGTTTGGTAGGCGTGGTAAATTTCGGCCAGTAGCGATCGTAAAATTGAATAATGAGCTACGTCGAGCCACAGCGTACCGCAATCGCAGCGATAAAATAAAGCAGGATCGTGGAGAATGGCAAACTGGAAAGGTATCTTCAATTGATTTAATTCACTAGTAAATTTTCGGACGATCGCCACTGCGGCATCGGGCGTAAAATTAAAGTAAAGTTGAACCGATGCAGCTTGATGTGGTAAACCATAATTACCGATCGATAGATAAGTATCGCGTTCGACAAGATTGTGCGGTAGATAAATTGAGATCGTCTCGCCAATATTTGCTTGCTTACACTCTGGGGGTAAATGTTTGTGACGAGAGACATGTAAGTGCAATCCATCTTTAACAACGATTAATTCGCGCTCGTCAGTTTCGGCAATAACTTGCCAGTCGGGATCTCGATAGCCGTGGCTGGTATTGCTCTGTTGCAGTTGTCGATAAAAGTCAATATCGATGCCATCGATAAGTTGATTCTTAATGGCTGTTGTTTCTAGGTTTGCACTAGCAATTTGCTGAAGATCTAGTAAGCTGCGCTTGAAATACAAGTCGTGCAAATAATTCCTAAGTCGATCGATCGTAAATTTTGATTGTAATTGAGTAGAAAGTTGTTTAAATTTGACAAGCACATCTGGTGAAATCGGGAGGGGAGCATAATCTAGGTGATGAATGATGAAATCTCGATCGATCGAAATTTTAGCGGCTATTTCTTGAAGTTGACTGGTAAATGACATCATATTTAGATCGATCGAAGTTAGTACCGAATAATATATTTATTGATGCTTTTGGATCGCATAGCAATTGCTTGGCAATTTGGAGCATCATAATTCCTCGATTGCCAAAAGTTCGAGTCTCATCTATATTAATTTCAATCCGTTGAATTAAAGCTAACCCGGTAAATTGAATCGCGCGATCGAGATAATCGATCCGAGCGGCGATAATTTCTGGAAAGCTGTCTAGATAAGCCTCGACGAGCGCGCCTATCGATGGTTGAAGTAGTTCTAATGGCGTAGTTGCTAATTGTAATGACTCATTAATACTCAGCGTATTACTAATCGCCATTCCATCCAACCAAATTTCTAAATAACTACCCAATAAACAGCCCAAATCGAAAGCCGGATCGCCCCAAGCAGCGCGTTCCCAATCGATTAATTTAATCATCTGAGATCCTGGTTGTTGCCATTGTAGATCTAAGAGCAGATTATTAAGTTTAAGATCGTTATGAATCAAACAGCTCGGCGCGATCGATTGGCGAAGATCGGCAATCGCTTGTGTTAAACTAGGAAAGCGTTGATAAAGCTTGAAAAACTGATGGCACTCGATTGGTATCATTGCAAAAATATCGGGGGTAATTCGCGAGAGACGACGGATCGGATCGTCAACATAGCTAGGTTCTAAATCGATCTCTCGATTGGGAACCGATCGTGTTAAAAATTCCTGGTACTGTTCTCGATCGAATGTCTGACTGTGGATGCTAGCTAGCAATTTACCGATCGCGATCGCAATTTCGGTTGGAAATTGATTCTCGTCAGCATAGTATCGATATAAATCGCAGTAATCCGCAAAATAATTAACTATTAAAATTGAATTTGTAGGGTCAAAGTAGATTAATTCTGGCAAGAAATGTCTGGTTCGATCGCCAAAATCTGGAAAAGATAACATCAATTTCTGCATTTGCCAAGCCGCCCAAAATTCTCCTTTAGTTTGCCCGCAATAATTTCGATTTTCTTGTTTGACTAATAGGGTTCTACCATCGCTAAATGTTAATAGTAGATTGAAGTTTTTAGCAGGTATGAGTGTAACTTCGATATTTTCTCGATCGGCAATCTGACAATAATTGAGATTGTTGAGGTATTCAAAGACATTATCTGAATCTAAAATAATTTTCACGATCGATCTTAGAGAGGCTACAAAGGTTTTACTAGATCGAGCAGATGTCTGGAAAGTCGATTCCCAGCCTTTATTTGCTCGATGCATGTAGTGAAAATGGGCGCGAGTAAAAGAAACGTAAATTAAATGAGTAATAGCTTAACGCGTAACCGACCGAGTTTGCTTTTTTAAGTCATATTGCCGATCTATATTCAGCACGATTGCTGATGATAATCGATTTAAATATATTTTTGCGATCGACCAAACAAATTTTATCTAAGTAAGCATGGGCAAACTGACGATCGATATATTTACGATTGTTAATCTTAAAATTAAGAAATAGTAAAGCACAAGGAGCGCACCATTAAAAATCGCGTACTATGTATTGAAATTAAGAGTTGAGCCGAAATATGATGACTCAAACCGATAGATTCGATCGGCAGCAATTATCTAGCCGATACCTGACCCACTTTCAACACCAGCTACTAGGAAAGCACCTAAAAATAGAAACAATTCCTGAGTATCGACAGCGGATTGAAATTATGCTCTTAGCCGATGAAGGTAAGACTCAGACCCAAATTTGTCGGCAGTTAAATTGTTCGCCCTTGACTGCCAGATACTGGATTTCGATCGCCAAATCTGGTGCCGCTCACAATTGGCGAATGCAACCGATGGGTCGCCCAAAAACTGTCACTTCAGACTATGTAGATCGACTTAAAGAATTAGTAAATACTAGCCCCAAAGATTTAGGCTACGCATTTTCTCGCTGGACTGGGCAGTGGTTGAGCAAGCAATTATCTCAGGAGTTTAATATTAGCATAAGTGCCAGACATGTCAATCGGTTGCTTGGCGATATTAAAGCAGAAGATAACTTAGATAAGGGTGTGAGTTTTTTCCAAAATCGGATCTCCAGATCGGAACATTTAATTATTGCCGATTTGTACGATGAGAGCCAAACTTTAAGCAGCCGTAGCTAGTCGGCACCGATAACTATCATCTCGATTTCGATTTGTCTTGAATTTATGATTGAAAATCCCTCGCTGGTGACGATCTCAACCGAACGATTAACTCAAGTGCTGGGAACGGAAATTGCACTCGCAGATCTGAGCGAAATTCAAGTGCAGACTGAGTTACTAACAATTATCCCCGGTACGAGTTTTTGGCAATCTAGCGACGGTCGATCGGGCATTTACATTATTTTAGCGGGGAAAGTCAGATTATTCGACCTTCATGGCGAACGCATCGCGACGCTAACTGTCGGTAAAAGTTTTGGTGCGAGTACCCTGTTTCCCGATGCCGATTTTAGTCCTTACCTAGCGAAAGCTGCCCTGGTAGTGGGCGGTGTAGAAATTTTGGTAGGATTTATCCCCAAAGCTGTTATCGAGGCTTGGTGGGGCAAATATCCGGCAATTCGCAGCCATCTGAGCGAACGCGCGCAATATCTCGGTGCAATTCTCAGGGGCGAACTCGAACCTTCCGCGCTGCACGCCCCCAAACTCGGACTCCAGCCAAAACCACCGTTAGCCCCTGCTGTAAGCTTGTCAGCTTCCAACGAGAGCAAGCATCCAACCGCGCCGACAGGCAATCACTTCAAGCAGGCTTATTTTCCTACTCCCAGCCAAAAGGTGGGGCAATGGTGGCAGAAAGTCACCCATTCTTACCCATTTTACGCCCAGCATAGTGCTTCCGATTGTAGTGCGGCGTGCGTGGTGATGGTAGGTAGATATTGGGGGCGAGATTTTAATATCAATCGGCTGCGGGAATTGGCATATGTCAATCGCGACGGGGCATCGCTCAAAGGCTTGGCAAATGCTGTCGAGAATTTGGGCTTTAATAGTCGCCCCGTTAAAGCAAGTCTCGATCGATTGGCAACTCAAAAACTACCAGCAATTCTTCACTGGGAAGCCAATCATTATGTGGTGGTATTTGAGATCGCACCTCAATATATCATCATCGGCGATCCGGCGATCGGACAGCGTAAATTAACATATCAGGAATTTAACGAAGGGTGGACGGGTTTTTGCTTATTAATGGAACCTACCCTCGCACTTCAAAAAACCGAGGGCAAGTCTACCGACTTATGGCAGTTATTCCAGTTAGTCATACCGCATCGCACGACGGTAATCGAAATCTTTATTGCTTCGATCGTTTTACAGATTTTTGGACTGATATCGCCAATTTTTACCCAATTAATTCTCGATCGGGCGATCGTCCATAAGTCTGAAAGTAGTTTAGCTGCTTTTGGGGTCGGGTTGCTAATTTTCGGCGGATTTCAAATTGCGATGTCTGGGCTGCGACAATATTTAATGGCACAGACAGCCAATCGGATCGATGCAGCTTTAATAATTGGGTTCATTCGGCATGTATTTAGTTTGCCATTGAGCTATTTTGATTCTCGTCATGTCGGTGATATTATTTCGCGAATTCAAGAAAACCATAAAATTCAAAGCTTTATTACCGGACAGTCTTTAGGCGTTTTACTCGATCTGATGTCAGTGTTTGTTTATGCAACACTGATGTTTATCTACAGTTGGAAATTAGCCCTCGTCACGCTGATTTCGATTCCGCCATTTCTAATTCTCACCTTTGCTTCGACACCCTTTCTCAAGAAAATGTCGCGCGAAATCTTTAATGCGACTAATGCCGAAAATAGTTATTTAATTGAAGCCCTTAATGGTGTCCGTACGGTCAAATCGATGTCAGTGGAAAAATCAGTCCGATGGAGCTGGGAAGAACGACTCAATCGCGAAATCAAGCAAACTTATCGCGGACAAATTATGGGAATTCAAATCCAGATGATTAGTTCGACGATTAATACCATTAGTAGTACCGCGCTAATTTGGATCGGTGCATCGCTAGTTATTTCTGGTGAATTCACCATCGGCCAGCTATTTGCGTTCAATATGCTGTCAGCAAATGTGATTAGTCCCTTTCAAAGGTTAGCAGTACTGTGGAATAAAATTCAAGAAGTGGGAATTGCGATCGAACGATTGTGCGATGTCATCGAAGCCAAGCCAGAAGAAGATCGCGACTCCCATCGGCAAGATATCGGTAAACTGAAAGGCTATGTCAAATTCAAGAATGTGACCTTTAGATATAATAAAGATGCCGATACTAATATCTTAGAAAATATCAACTTTGAAATTAAACCCGGACAAACCATCGCGTTAGTTGGACGTAGCGGATCGGGGAAAACTACCCTCTCAAAATTAATTCTAGGATTATATCAGCCCATAAATGGATCGATCGAAATCGATGGTAAAGACCTTACCAGCATCTCATTACATTCCTTGCGATCGCAAGTCGGCGTAGTCGATCAAGATACATTTTTATTTAGCGG
>NZ_JANYJC010000327.1 GCF_025361915.1 Chamaesiphon sp. GL140_3_metabinner_50 | reverse complement strand
GGCACTGGGTAGTTGAGTTTGACGTTTTTAGCAGTGGTAGTCCATTTACCTAAATTAGCTTCTAATAAGGCTGTGACCTCTGGTACTTTAAAGTCACCGACGATCGCCAGCATGGTATTACTGGGTAGATAGTGCTGGCGGTAAAAGGCTTGCAGATCGGCGGTTGTCAACCCTGTCAAAGTTTCTTGAGTGGGGAAAATTGTAAACGGGTGATCTTTAGGGTAAACCGTCTGCTGAAACTTGCGTCGCGCCACACTATTAGGGCTATCGAGTTCTAATTTGAGACTAGTCAGCGCGCGCTGGCGGCTGAGTTCGACTTTTTGGGTGGGGAAGTTGGCATTTTGCAGCACATCGCCCAAAGTTTGGAGCAGGATCGGTAAATCTTTAGATAAACCATTACCACCCAAGCTCACGCCTTCGCGACTTGCGGCAAATCCTAGTCCCGCACCGCGATTTTCTAATGTGGTGGCGATGGTTAGTGCGGTTTGAGTTTTGGTACCGCTCATAATGTTGGTGGCTGTCAGCGCGGCTACTCCAGCTTTTTCGGGTCGATCGTATTCCGTCCCGGCTTGAATATTCCCGCTAATTGTCACTGTCGGCGTACTGCTATCGGGGAGTAAGAACACCCGCAAGCCGTTTTTGAGTTTCACCTCTTGGGGTAAGGTTTGCGTTTGGCTGGCGGTATCCTCATCTAGGGCGGGGAGATATTTTGCCAGTTCGCTGGGGTCTACAGGGGCACCAGGGGTAAAATTCTCGGCTGTTTTGCCGTCCTTGCCGGGAGCTGCTGCGGTTTTTCCGGTAATTTCGGTGGGTTGGAAGAACCCGATCGTTTTGAGGTTGGGTTGGAGATATTTTTTGGCAACCCGTTGAACATCGGCGGGGGTGACGCGTTCGACTCCGGCGAGGTACTTATCGGTAAATTGATAGTCGCCTGTGGTAGTTTGGTCGTTGCCGAGTTGTCTGGCTTGAGCGTTAATATCGCGATTGCCGAGTAGATAGCCAGCGTTGAGTTGCGCTTTGGCGCGGGAGATTTCGCTGGCGGTAGGCGGTTTGGTTTGAATGAGTTTAATCTCTTTATCGATGGCGGCTTCGAGTTTGGGGAGCGATTTACCGACTTCGACAATTGACGAAATTTCATACCAGCCACCTGCGGCGAGGTTGGCTGCACCACCGTCTAAACTAGTTGCAATCCCGGTTTCGACGATCGATTGATACATCCGCGAGCTGCGTCCTTCGGTGAGGACGTAATTCATCACATCGATCGCGGGTACGTCGGGATGATTGGCTGCGGGTAAGGGATACACTTCGGTGGCGAGTTGGGTGCTACCGGGTTCTTTCAGCACGATCCGCTGGTTGGGTTTGGTGGTGGTTGCCGTAATCGTCGGCTTGGCGACTTTCAGTTCGCGACGCGGTACTTTGCCAAATGTCTGTTGCACTTTTGCCATCAGACTAGTAGTATCAAAATCGCCGACAACGATTAAGGTCGCATTATTAGGCGCGTAATAAGAGTCATAATACGATCGCACTTGTTCGACCGTAAATTTCTCGACATCGGCTTTAGTCCCCCCGACGGTTAACCCATACGGCGTATTCGGAAAAGCCACCCGTTTGACAGCGCGATCGAGTCGATAACTGGGACTATTTTCATAACCCTGCAATTCTGAAATTACGACTCTTTTCTCACCAGTTAATTTTTCGGTGTCGATCGTCGAATTCTGCATCCGATCGGCTTCTAATGTCAATAAACTACTGAGCTTATTCTTCTCGACAGTCCCAAAATAAGCAGTCTGATCGTAACTAGTAAAAGCATTAAAATTACTACCTAAAGCGGCAAATAATCGCCCAAATTGCACCGGGCGATCTTTAGTACCCTTAAATAACATGTGCTCCAACTGGTGCGCGATGCCATTCACACCCGGAGCTTCATTCCGCGAACCAATTTTATAAAATACCTGTACTGTCAAAACTGGCGCACTGCGGACTTCTTTAGTCAATACAGTCAACCCATTCGCTAACACTGTCTTCTTGACATTTGCCGTCAGCGTAGTTGCAGGCGCAATCGATTTTTTAGTAGGTACTGTCGGGGCTTTACTTGGCTGTGGCGCGGGTATTTTGGCAACATCTGAATCTACTGTTGCGGCGGTTGGTACGAGTGATGACTGAGTAGACATCGCCACCTGCGGGGATGCTAATACGACACTCAAACAAACGCTAAACAACAACATCCCAAACCGATATCGCCGCCACCCCAACCACAAGTTTCTCATTTTCAACATGTTTACAATTACAATTTACAGTTTAGATCGCGATCCTGTTCGACAAAATTCTCGTTAATTAGCTAATTTTGTCCGAATTTCTTCAATCCGCTGGCGATTTACACCCAGATCTGATTCTCCCAATCGCGAAGCCGATCGCACCTGAATAGTCTGAGAACGATCGTCGAGATAAAATTCGACATCATCGACAAATCTCATCAAATTACTGGTGAATTCTACATACAGATAATTATTTGTTTCTTTAACGACCTTAGTACGCGGCATTGCTTGAATTGTCTGCTTCAATTTAGCCATCGATGTTGGCAAATCTCCACTCAATGGTAGTGCTACGATCGCATGTTCGCTATCGCTAATAGGTGTCCCAGAGCTGACACAATTTGGCGTACTAGCACAAGCAGCTAATTTACCATTATTCACCCCAATATTTGACGGCGGACTACCTGCAAATATATTGTTACTCCATAATAAAAACGCGATCGCCAAGCCAATAGCAAAGACGATATATTTACTAGTTTGTTTCGGTTCTACTGAATTCACTTGAGCCACTTTTACTACTTTACCCATCTTAGATCGAAAATTCCCCTACTGCCGATCGACAGTAGGGGAGTTAATCTAATATAACAACTAGTTGGCTGAGGATGGGTGCTAACCCAAATATGGACGATCGAGCTAGGCTTTGTGGTGTTGTAAATACCGACTTGAAACCCTCAGTTACTTTACTCCCAACTTAGCCGCAATTTTGGCGAGTGCTTTGCCATTACCAACTAGCAAGGTATTGTTTTTTTCCACAAAGGTACCTGCAAGTGCTGGCGGTGGCGTAACCGCAATACCGAGCTTCTTCAAAATTCCTACCACGATCGTCCGATTTTGCAACAGAATGTTATGATTCTTCTCAGCGACATCGGCTCCGGTAGGTGCCGTTAATTCTGGTACTGTCGCGCCAACTTTAATCGCAATTTCCTTAAATGTTTCCTGATTTTGCAACATCAAAACTTGATTTTGTTCCAGAGGAGTACCACTAGTCGGAATATCTCCAGTAGATGTAATGCCTAATTTAGTCGCAATTTTCCGAGCTAATGCTCTATTAGTTATCAGCAGCTCTTTGTTTTGCTTAACAATTGCGCCTTGGTCGGCTTTGGCGATCGCAAAAGAGGTTTTATGGGTGGGAATCAGATGAGACTGTTGCAAAGCCGCAGCTCGAACAGACAAAGACATACTATTAAAGCTATCAACAGCAATAACGCCAGAACCCAGACACAGAAGCAATTTATACATCGATCTAAAACTTATAACTCGAAACTACTTACTACCAATTTTATTGTGAGGAACACGATCCTCGCACTCAGATAAAATCGGTTTACAGACTGTAAGTTATCAATCTAATTAAAGTTTTTCTGTAGCAAAAAATACTTATCTCTCATAATTGCGAGTACTTGATGTCTATACCGACGCAATTTCAAGCAGTAGAACAAGCCGTTTATTCAGTCGCTATCGATCGAAATATCTCGACTTATAAATTGCCGCATTTAGTTGTATCTAGTGATACTTTAGATTTGCTAAATTAAAAAGCCGCCGATTATCGGCGGCTATGCTGAAATTAGTTTTAGGCGTAGCCTCTCTACTAAAGAATACTTAATTTGGCTTCGCTTCAGGCAACAAGCATTTATCCGAATCGCAGCCAGCAGGGCCAGCTTCATCCGCGCTATTACCTAAGTCATAACGACTTAAAGCAGTATGGAATTCGGCAGTCTGACGGCGGGCTAATACTCCGACCATCATCTCATCGAAAGTCGCCTTATCGATCGGTTCAAACGGCAACCGAGGGAACGTCTGATGGTCGTCAAACCGCGCTAATAGAGCCGCAGAGATATAACCCTCATCATCGCGAATCGCCTCGTAAATCCGCTTGCCGAGGGCATCTACTTCATGTTCGCGCAATTCGATCGTCGCACTGGTATTATGCCGCACGTAATGTTGCTGCACGCCCATATAGAAGTCCATCTGCGACAGTGCGCTAAATTGAGCGATTTCGATCGTATCCGCACCCGGAATATCCGCCCAAGATACCGCCACCGGAATCTCGATCAACCATTCCGTACAACGCGGATCGTAAGCATCATTTAGCAGATTCCCATTCTCATCCTTATCAGACTGAGACGGAATTACGCTATACCCATAGTCGATACAGGCGAGGGCTACGGGGTCATCCTTCCGGAAAGTGATCCGGCGGATAAACCGCTGTGCTTTAGGGGCGTGCCAGCCCGGAGAGGCACCAGTCAGCAGCGATTTAGTCCCCGACGGTTGGACTGTCGTACAACGGTTGGGACGTTTGATGCCATGTTTATCGCAATACGCCCACACGGTCGATTCGACAATTTCGCGCCAGGTGTTGAGATACTCATGCTCTTGTTGCTTATAAGCAATCCCCGCTTCAGTAGCTGGGCGACCTTGCGCCCACCACTCCAACCATTGGGCACCAAAGGCA
>NZ_JANYJC010000325.1 GCF_025361915.1 Chamaesiphon sp. GL140_3_metabinner_50 | reverse complement strand
AGGATTAGTTAAAATCGAGCCATCGAGTATCGCATTGCTGAGATCGGCTTTATTTAAATTAGCTCGATCTAAGTTGGCTGCACTGAGGTTTGTATTACTCAAATTGGCTTGAATTAAATTGGCTTCAACTAATTTAGCTTGCGTGAGATTGGCACCATTGAGATTGGCATGACTGAAATTGACATCGTTAAGATTTGCCGATCGTAAATCGGCTTAAATGAGACTGGAACTAATTAGTTTAGTGCGATCTAAATTGGCTCCGATGAGGTTGGCAGTACGAAGATTTGTAAAGCTCAAATCTAGATACTGACTGTCAGTTTCGAGTTCGATTTTGCGCCGCGCAATCACGGTGAGTGCGGCTTATGCATCAGTCCGAATTGCTGATAAATTAGCAATGTCTTGACCTTTAAGATCTTGTTTGCCACGCACGAAAGAAGATAATACTTCCATTATCGTCCAGCCATCTCTGGGTGAGTCGTTGGCGATTCTTTCTAGGGCATAAATACCGCCAATTCTAATTGTTTCGGTTTGATTTCCCAGTTGCTCGATCGAGCGGGTAAATAGTTCGGTAATCAGTCGATTTTCGCCTTGAGAAAAGTTCAGAAATAAAATCGAGCCACCAAAAATTGTTGCGCCAGTACTCATACTCGCAATGATCGGCCGAATTAGTTCTAGAAAAAAGTTGCGCCGACTGAGTTTTTCGGCTAACTGTAATTGCTCTATCGCGGCTTGCCAATTAGCATCGGGGTTAATATGTCCCCCTCCCTGTGCTTTCCACAGCTCGTGAGCTTTGGCACGGATGACTTCTGGTGCAATCGGCGCAGGAACAATTAATGATTGCAGAAATTCGACGATCGTCTTCATCTAATAGGGATATACGCAAAATCGACTGAGTTAACTCTACTACAGTCGATTGTTGCTCCGATCGGATTTTTACTCTAGATGCGGATAAAAGGAATCGAACCTTCACTTCTTGCGAAACCAGAACCTAAATCTGGCGCGTCTACCAATTCCGCCATATCCGCAGACATCGATTTTATTATAGCACAGGTAGTTCGATTTGGGTAGGGATGTGGTTGTAACTAGATTTGCTGTGCTTGAGAAGACTTTTTTACCGCCGAGCGACTGACATCATCTCAACTTCAAGCTGCATTCCTGCCCGACGCAACCGTTCTACCAACACATCTCCCAATCCAGTCGCGGGAGTCAAAATTCCACCCCACTGCGCCCCTCCTGGCAACCTGTCGAAATCCACCGCCAGACACAACGCCGACTCGCACACAAATTTAACCGTAGCACGATTGCCAGGATCGCCAGCATCGGCAATCAGCCCTCGTACCCGTTGCCCCTGGCTGCCCCATCCCAACAGTTCGCACCGAAACCAACCTTCATTCATCGTTTGCTCCGTCGGCCCGCTCCCAACTTGGGGGATAATTGATTCGAGGAGAGAGCGCAGGGGCGGTATCGCAATCGCGCCACCAATTACCGCCATACCCCCCACCATTGCCGTAGACTGAAGCCATGCCCACGGCGGGTTGAATTTGAAGTATTCCTGATAGCTAAAATCGGTACCATAAGATTCTTGCCATCGCTCGAATAATGCCTGACTGCGGCGAACGATCCGCGTATTGACTACACCCATAAAAAATGGCGCAACCCAAGTCTCCATCTCGGCATCGTATTGAGGAGAAGTAGGATCGCGATGTTTATCTACATCTGTGGGGACAGATTCCGGCGGATTGAGTAGGAACGGATTGGTAACTAAATCTAGCTCACCGCGATCGTAAATACTCAAACCACTAGCCAGCGTACCACCATTAAAACCACCAGCCGCCTGATAATAAGCTTTGACATGAGTACAATTGGTACCCAATTCTCGCTGGAGATACCGCACCAGCAGATAAGCACCTAAATCAGAAGGGACAGAATCAAAGCCACAACACGGAATAATCCGCGTCCCATCGGTAGCAGCTTGCAGATGATAGCGATCGATTAATCCCTTTACCCACGGCGTTTCGCCCGTAATATCGACATAGTGGGTACGATATCGGACGCAAGCATCGACGATCGCATCGCCATACAGCGCAAATGGCCCAGCCGTATTTAATAATACTCGCGTCTGGGACACGATCGTGTCGATGGCAGTTTTATCTTGACTATCAGCGACGAGAATATCGACAGCGATGCCCACTTCTGCCCTGACTGATTCTAACTTGTGGCGATCTCGACCCGCGATCGCCCACCTTACCCCTGCGCCAGCACGTTCGGCAAAATACCGGACAGTTTGCTTGCCCACAAAGCCACTGGCACCATACAGCACTACATCATAACTGGTTTCACGCATGACCTGACGATCGCCTAGCGACTAGTGATAGCTCTATTATAGTTTGTCTCGATCGAGCAGAAATCAACAACTCGATTTCCTAAGTCACAAAAATCTGTAAGGGCAACCACGAGGGAATGCCCTGCTAGCTTAGGTTGTTGGGTTTCATTCTTCAACCCAACCTACAAATATATGTCTGTAAACGCGATCGCAGATCTTCCATTGCCCCAATCCAATCATCATTTTCCTCCCACAACTCACATAGTTCTGAATTGTCAGTAATAATTCGATCTATCGCGGCGACAGCTCTCTGCAATAACTCTGGTGAGGGTTTGAGCTTGCGAGCTGCTACCCATAGATCGACTTTTTCTGTATACACATTCGTATATCCTGGATTACCCAATAGTCGGGCAATGACTTCACATGCACCAATAGCTGCACATGCAATGTCCTCTTCGAGATAGTCATCACTAATATCTTCCAACTCATCAAAAGCAGATTCCACCAGCGACAAGTCATCAACTTTTTCTAGACCGCTGGCCCAGTCATTAGTGGTATCGTTGTCAAATGATAAATGTCCCCAGGCTCCCACGATTAATCTTTAGCTTTGTAGCCGTAACTTACAATTATTGATTCTACAATAACTCGTCATCACACATTAATTTATAATTCGTTAGCATTATCTTTGGAAAAGAGCATCAAATCACCCGATAATTGCAATTGTGCTGCGACTTTTGCATCTGTTACAGGATAAATCGTCTCACTCGGTACGATTAACTTATCGAAATCCACCAGATTTTGAGATTGTTCGTAGACGAATTCAGAGATATCCTCGATCGAAATTATCCACTCCCGCGCATACAAAGCCAGCACATCCCCCCGCAACCCTAATTGAATCGCTTTGCGCTCTAATTTGCCCCCAGTCGGGCTGTGGTCGGGATCCCATTGCAATCTGACGTTAGAACTACTTACGGCGCGTTTCCAGTCTTTTTCGGTGGGGTAGAGATCGGGATTGTAGCTAGAACGGACGGCGTTAGCTAAAATCGTATCGAAGGCTTCCCTTTTAATTTTAACTGCCAAAACCACCTCCTGCCCCTCTTTCTGTCCCCAACCGGATCGGTACATCATCCATAAGAAATTGGGCTTAACCCAGCTCATCCGAGTTAGACTGAAACGATCGCCGCCGAAGTAGCCTTGAGTCGCTGCAAAATGTCCGATTTCGGGGCGATACGCCTGGTACACAATTACCCCTTTTTCATCAAATTGCGCTAGAATGTAACGACCGATTTTTGGTAATTTGGTCTTTTGTTCGATGTAACTGGTGGTAATAAGCGGCATGGACGATAACGAATTTAAACTAGAAGCACCATTTAAACCGACTGGCGACCAACCTGCGGCGATCGCGCAGCTCGTGGCTGGGTTAAAATCGCAACAGCAGTTCCAGACTTTGCTCGGTGCGACGGGGACGGGGAAAACATTTACGATCGCAGCGACGATCGCCCAGTATCAGAAGCCGACATTAGTATTAGCTCATAATAAAACATTAGCGGCGCAATTGTGTAACGAATTGCGGCAATTTTTCCCGCACAATGCCGTCGAGTATTTTGTTTCTTATTACGATTATTATCAGCCGGAGGCGTATATTGCCGTCAGCGATACTTTTATCGAAAAAGCATCGGCAATTAATGATGAAATCGATATGTTGCGACATTCGGCGACGCGATCGTTATTCGAGCATCGGCATGTAATTGTGGTAGCTTCGATTAGTTGTATCTACGGTTTGGGTACGCCAGCAGAATATCTGAAGGCGGCAATTCCGCTGAAGGTAGGAATGGAAATCGACCAGCGGGAAATGTTGAAGCAGTTGGTTTCGGTGCAATATAGTCGCAACGATATCGACTTAAAACGCGGTAATTTTCGGGTACGTGGTGATGTGGTAGAAATTGGCCCAGCTTACGAAGATCGGATCGTGCGGGTGGAATTTTTTGGCGATGAAATTGAAGCGATTCGGTATGTCGATCCGGTGACGGGCGAAATTTTGAATACGGTTGGTGGTTTGAATATCTATCCAGCGCGGCACTTTGTTACGCCGGAAGATACGTTGCAGGATGCTTGTAATGATATCGATGATGAGTTAAAAAAACGGATTGTTGAGTTAGAAACTAATGGTAAATTAATCGAAGCTCAACGGATCGACCAGCGGACGCGCTACGATTTGGAAATGTTGCGCGAGGTGGGTTTTTGTAATGGAGTGGAAAATTATTCGCGTCATTTAGCCAGACGCAATGCTGGCGATCCGCCGGAATGTTTGTTAGATTATTTCGACGATGATTGGTTATTAGTAGTTGATGAATCGCATGTTACCGTTCCGCAAATTCGCGGGATGTATAATGGCGATCGAGCGCGCAAAACAGTGCTGATCGATCACGGTTTCCGCTTGCCGAGTGCGGCTGATAATCGCCCGTTAAAGGCTGAT
>NZ_JANYJC010000291.1 GCF_025361915.1 Chamaesiphon sp. GL140_3_metabinner_50 | reverse complement strand
TGCAGCAGGCGTTCAAAAAATGAAAGCAGCAGCAGTCGAAATCGCTAGCAACCAAACTGGCATCACCAACGGCGATTGTAGCGCGTTGATGTCTGAAGTAGCTGGTTACTTCGATCGTGCCGCAGCAGCAGTAGCTTAATCCAGGGGATAGGGAATAGGGAATAGGGTATGAGTAAGCTTAGGATTGTTTAACACTCCTAATATCAGCCGCTATTCACTATTCACTATCATCCACTGTCCACTGAAATCAAACCATTTAAAAAATAAGTAAAGAGTCATGAAAACTCCATTAACCGAAGCAGTAGCTACCGCCGATTCTCAGGGTCGCTTTTTGAGCAGCACCGAATTCCAAGTAGCATTCGGTCGTTTTCGTCAAGCTGGTGCTAGCTTGGCAGCAGCTAAAGGCTTAACCGCAAATGCTGAATCCTTAGCTAACGGTGCAGCTAACGCTGTGTACCAAAAATTCCCCTACACCACCACCATGCAAGGCCCTAACTTTGCAGCAACTTCGGTTGGTAAAGCTAAGTGTGTACGTGACATCGGTTATTACCTCCGCATGGTCACTTATTGCCTAGTTGTCGGTGGAACTGGCCCAATGGATGACTACCTCTTAGGTGGTTTGGCAGAAATCAACAAGACTTTCGACTTATCCCCAAGCTGGTACATCGAAGCTCTCAAGTACATTAAATCTAACCACGGTTTATCTGGCGATGCGGCTGTTGAAGCTAATTCTTACCTAGATTATGCCATCAACGCATTGAGCTAGATCGTGCGATCGACGCATTAAGCTAGAACCTCAGGTTCGACACCCTAAGTTATTTCCATCCGTTAGCAATTGCGTTGACCGATGAGGAAATAACTTAGGGAATTTTTTTGGCTATTTGTCACGGTAAAATAGGGGAAGTAATACTGTCTAGCGATCGATCTATGTTCACTATCTAATATCCCCTTTCCCCTTCTTCCCTAAAACCTAAAACCTAAAGCCTATCCCCTAGCCCCTATTCCCTGGCTCCGCACCATTATGACCGATCCTGACACACTTAAAATCTTACTTGCGGCGATCGCGACAGCAGATTCGGCTGCTAAGATGACAACGGCTGTAGAAAACTTAGCCCAGGCACGTCTAGCAGCGGCAGTACCCAATTTAATTACAGTTTTGGGGTATAACAATCCTGGGGCAGCCGTAGCAGCCGTAGAAGGGCTGATCGCGATCGGTAAGCCTGCGGTCAAACCCTTGCTGGAGTTATTAGATGGTTATAATTATGGAGCCAGGGCTTGGGCACTGAGGGCACTAGCTGGCATCGGCGATCCGCAAGCCTTGGATCTGCTCCTCGATGCAGCCAAAAATGACTTCGCACTTAGCGTCAGACGTGCGGCTGCCAGAGGGTTAGGAACGATTGATTGGGATGAATTGCCACACGAGCAAATTGCACCCGCACAGGCACGAGTTATCGAAGTGTTGGTAATTGGGTCGCAAGACCATGAGTGGGTGGTCAGATATGCCGCGATTACCGGATTACAGGAACTCGCGATCTCTAGTATTGTCTCGGCTCCTGACATTACCCAGCAAATTTTGGCACATTTCGATCGATTGGTAGATACCGACGACAGTCTAGCTGTTATCGCCCGCATTTGGCTAGCGCAAAAAGAGATCCAAACAGCTATTAACGAGATTTTGACTCAGCAACCAACTCTAGAGTCAACGATTGCCATTGATTGGCAATCAACATTAGCAAAACTCTATGCCCGCAAACGCCAAGAGCAACCCCATCCCGAAGGCGATCCACACAAATTTCGGGAGGTAGCAGCAGCAATTTTTAGAGGTGAGTAATTAATAGGCTCACATTTTACATTAAAACGTAGTTACTAGTGTTTTAGTGAATAGTGGATAGTGGATAGTAATTAACGTCAGTTAAAGTACCCTTTGCGATCGAAAAAATCACCATAAAGGTTCCTTATTCTTCGCTGGACTTTTACCCTGGGTTGGGAGATCGGATGCGGTTAGTTTGAATGAATATTGAATCGGTCGATCGCTATCAGAAACTAAGACAAACTCATGATAGCCGCTACGAGTAGTTTTACCAGACCAATTTTTAGATGGGGAGTCGGTTAACAGTGCTGGCAGTTTAGATGTAGGCGGATAAATCGATAGTTTGGTGGCTGAATTGGTTTGGAGATCGATCGCGATATCTTGTCCGCGTACTAAACTAGCAATATAGGCTTTACCATCGCCCGGTTGCAGCATACCCCTGACTGTGCCGCTAGTACCGCCAATTGGAAAGACAATTTCAGCAGTGGCTTGTTTGGTGGCAATTGCACTAACACGATCGAACATTGTTGCCTGATAAATTTGACCGATCGGTGTATTTAAAAACCGATTGAGTCTCAGTCCTAATTTATCGGCTGAGTAGTCGGTAATCGATCGATATTTAGCATTTGTCAGATCGATTAGGGTGCGTTTACTCAGATGTAATTTATTGATTTGAGATTCCCAACTCGATCGATCTGCGGCTGTATAAGTCCCAATTTTTTTAACGGCATCGCTACTAAGTTGTTTATCTAATTTATCGCCCAATTCACTAGCGATTGTATCTAGCTGAGATTTGGCTTGACTGTCGCTAGTGTTATTTGCCTGAGTTTTAGCGTACACCTGTTTGACGGCATCGCCATACGCTTGAGTATTTACACCTTTAGCAGTTAAGGATGCTGGGATCGTCGGGGAAATCGCAGCGGTGCTGGGGGTTGGATCGCTCGTGGTGCTGGTTTGACTGGGTGCGGATACTGGCGCGATCGAGCTACTTGGACGAGGTGATTCCGGTCGCTTGGAAATCAGGCTAGCAAACAACCAGCCCAATCCGATCGCGCCGACGACTGCGGCAAGTGCCAGCCAAGTTTTGCCGATAATTGCCACGAGGGAAAATTTGGGTTTGGTGGATAATGTCGGTCGGATGGCTTGCGGCTGTTTTGGAGTAGCGATGACTGTGGGTATCTCAGATTGAGGTTTTTGCCCCTGAGGGGTCTGGGTAGCTGCTGACTGCGCGGTAACTATAGTAGGCTTAGAAAATTCTATTTGTTCCGATCGCAGAGCTGTGAGGATATCCTGGGCAGATTCAAAGCGATCGTTGGGGCGGAGTTGGAGCATTCGATCGAGAATACTACCCAATTTGGGGCTGAGACTAATCCGATCGCGCCAGTTCCAGGTAAAATTTTGGGGGTCGATTAGCTCTGGTGGTTCTTTGCCAGTGAGTAAGACTAAAGATGTCGCCGCCAATGCGTATAAGTCGCTGTGAGGGAAGACTACACCCCGTTGCATTTGCTCGTTGGGCGCATAGCCAATTTTACCCAATCGCGTCGATACCTCGCTAGGCCCAATATTGCTAGGCATACATTGGGTGGCAGCATTTACAGCCACTTGTTTGACACCGCCAAAGTCGATCAATACTGGCAAGCCATCGCTAGCGCGGGAGATTAAATTATCGGGAGAAATATCTCGGTGAATGACTCCCAGCGAATGAATGTAGCTCAGTACTGGTAATATTTGGGTTAGAAATGCGGTAATCTCGTCTTCGGTAAATGTTTGACCCCGTGCGATTTTCTGGCGAAGCAGTTGCTGATAGTTTTCGCCAGCGACATAATCTTGAACTAAAAATAATAACCCCACTCCCCCACGATTGACGCGAAACATTTCCCTAAACATCGGGATTTGAGGATGTTGCATTTGGTACATCACTCCTGCTTCCCGCTCGAATAATTGCTGGGCTTTAGTAAGCAGAGCCGTACCATGCACTTGCGGCGCAAATTCTTTAAGCACGCATGGCTCGTTAAAGCGATTGACATCCTCGCACAAGTAAGTTCGCCCGAATCCACCTTGACCGATTTCTTTGGTAATCAGATACCGATCTCCAAGTAATATCCCTGCTGTCATCGCACTATTGACAGGGGCGGCGAGCGCACTGCCACAGGATTGACAAAAGCGGTTGCTGTCAGGGTTATCGTGTCCGTTAGGGCAGAATATGGTCATTGGGGACGGGGGGACTAGGGGACAAAGGAGCGAAAAGTGCGTTCTTGGGGCGCGAGCTTTTGGGGGGAAGCTTCCCCCCAAAACGTCGCTTGTTCCCCCAAGTGAAGCACCTTTTCAAGAGAGACGGGGGGACTGGGGGACAAAGGAGACGGGAGGATCGTTCCAAAATCCATCCACTATTCACTATCCACTATTCACCATTCACTAGAGCCTAGAGCCTATCCCCTAAATCTGCAAATAGTTTATCGAGTTGGGGGACTAATTCATTATCTAGATATGCTTGAGTTTGCTGCTGAATTTGGCGTAACGATCGCTCGATCGATTCATTAACGACATCTAATAGTCGATCGCAGGAAACAGCGTATTTTAATTGAGTGGGTTTTTCGCCATCATTATTCCGGTCGAACAGCCCTGTCGGACGCACGCAAACTTCACTGTAAATTAATTCTTGTTTGGGATTGAATCTTTCACCCATGCTCACAAAGTAAAACCGATCGACGATCTTTAATTTCAATTGCTCTGTTTGGATGAAACTATTGACATACTCGGTGCTAATGATTTTTCTAACCTTCGCTAGGGGCTGAATCCGATCGCCGATCGTTTGTTGCAACTGACTCAAACACAGATCGACTCGTTCGACTGTCATTTGTTTCTCAGTCTTTAATTGAACTTTAATTTCAGCTTCAATATAATTTAAGACTGACTCGATAAATACTTCAGCATCTTTTTTAAAATCAAATTGCAGCACGCCAGTCGAACTAAATTCTAATTTAGATTTAAACCAATGAACTGGGTGTCGAGGCGGGAAGCCCCGTTCGTCTTCCATATTTTCAATATGAGCGGTCATCACTCGTTGTAGAAATGGCATTCTTTCCTGTTCTTTCAATAACAGAAATTGCCGAAACGATTTGCTCGATCGATCGCGAATTTCCTGTAGATCGATTTCGATATTCGCATTTAAAGCCCGTTCTAATCGATCGATATCTGCCATACTCTGCGATCGCAAAGCAACCAGATCGACCGCTGCGGCTAAATCGGCGGGGGATTTATCTTCGACAGCGTTCACATTAATAATTTTACTACTATCCATAAAGGTTGCCTCTTGAATCTTAAAATCTAGACATAGTTCTCACCAATTCAGGTGGCAGTTTTGGAATTAACCCAAATTGCTCCCTACCATAATACCAGCGACTCAAGTCGCGGCAACAGTACCAAGTCTACCGACGCAGACCGAGCAAAGAGTCACAAATATTTTAGTCTTTATTTTAGCCTAATCTCTTCCTCAAGTTAGTAAACAATCGATCGACCGACTCTAAATTTTTTTGCCCTGGAGAGACTTCTACACCGCTAGAAAGGTCGATGCCATCGGGTTGGAGTTGGCTTAATGCCGTGCAAACATTATCGGGAGTCAAGCCGCCAGCCAACAGCCACGGGATAGTCGGTTTAAATGCCAATAACTGTTGCCAATCGAGCGTTTGTCCCGTACCGCCAAGTGCATCAGGATGATAGGCATCGAGTAATAACACATCGACAAATAAGCTATATGACTGAATTACGGCGAGATCGCTGCTACTTTTTACCCGCCATGCTTTGATAATTTCGGTATTTGGAAGAACTTGGCGCAGTTGTTGACAAAATTCGACAGATTCCGTACCGTGCAGTTGAACGGTATGAAGATTTGCCAACGCGACGACATGGGCGATAGTAGCTACCGAAAAATCGGCAAACACACCAACTGTATTCGCCACTGTAGCTAACTCCGAGACGATCGGCACCAGTTGAGTTAGATTTAAATAACGGGGCGAATTGGGGACGCAAATAAAGCCCAAATCGGTTGCTCCCAAATTTGCGATCGCAGTTCCTTGTTCGATAGTGGTAATTCCACAAATTTTAATCCGCATCATATTATTCTATCTGCCAAGATTTGTTAATTATTAGCACAGGTTATCTGACGTGGGGGTCGATCGACTTAATAATTGCCATATTAAACTGCGATCGAGAGCCTAAAATTTTGTTAAATAATTTAATATTTGCCGCTATCCCTCACACCGAACCGTGGGGGCTGAATACCTTTTTGGTGATGATTATTTGTAACACTGCGGCGATCGCGATCGTAGCAGCTATCCCCCAGCAAAACTCAAGAACCACACCAAATTCACCCACTGGCTTAGGTAAATTCGACTTACCCACACTAATCGCCGCTATGAGTTTCGGGCACATCCTAGGAGTTGGCTTCTCACTCGGACTCACCAATCTGGGGATTATTTAATTGAGTTAGGGGATCGGGAATAGGGGATCGGGGATCGGGAATAGGAAAATAATACAGCTTCTTACTCCTTACTTCCCGTCCCCGTCCCCCCATCCAAATACTACGTACCAGGTAAATCGCGCAGTCGCTGAGTTAAGTGCGATCGATCTGCGAGTACCGTTAATAATGGGCCATGCGTGCTAAATTCAACGATACTCACACTACTAACTGGCATTCCCAATCGATAGCGGAATCGTCCCGCATCGATACCTAGCAGACTGCACAACAAGATCCGAATCGTTGCTTTGTGGGAGACTACCAAAACATTCCCAGTGGGGTGTTGCTGGCTGATTTCTTCAACTACAGCTAGCGCGCGGGCGGCGATTGCCATTGCCGATTCGCCACCTGTCGGCGGATTCCAACCCGGATCTGCCAGCCAGCGGAGATAGTCATCATGGTACTCGCGATCGACTGCCCCGACATCTTTACCTTCCCAGGCACCATAATTAATCTCTTGCAATCCCTCTCGCAGTTCTAATTTCATTTTCAGCGCATCAGCCAAGGGTTCTGCGGTCAGAATTGCGCGTTCTTTCGGGCTACAATAAATGGCTTCCCAAGGAGTTTTGGCATAGGCATCGGCAAATAATTTTGCCATTTCTTCGCCATCAGCAGTCAGAGCCGGATCGATCGATCCACAAAATAAGTTACCGCGACTAGATGCTGTTTGTCCGTGACGGAGAAAGTAGAGATTTAGAGTCATATTGTTAGGATGTGGTGAAGTGGATGAAAAATAGACATTCCCCAGCAAGGCTATTCGTTCCGACTCATCCGAGTGGAACCCTAATGACATACTCTCATGTGGTAGTTCAGTTTCCATCTTACTCTCGTTGGCGTTCGCGTTGGCGTAGCCTGCCGGAGGCACAGCGTCTGCCTGCGCAGAAGCCTCTCCCCCGGAGAATCGAAAACTCTGCTAAGATGGAGAGCAGGGGCAAGCTAAATATTTAGCTTGCCCTTATGCTTCTTGGAATAATAAATTACCAGGAGTGGGTCGAAACCCACTTTTTTTGTTGCTTTAGACTTAAACGCCGGATTTGATGGCAGTAATCTCCCGATCCGAGCAAACGATCGATCGCTCATCAGTACGACAACAATCGTCAGGCATGAATCGAGACTGAAATCGATCGCTATCAATTTACAACCATTACCCTTAATAGCCACTAGTTTCTGTTGCTTGCTAAATGTATGGCTCATCCGCTCATTCCTCAAATTACCGATCTCGCTACCCCAATCGCCACGGAATTGGGACTAGAAGTAGTTGCCATCATGCTTCATACTCACGAACGTCCGCCATCGCTGCGGGTAGATATCCGCAATCCTAATGCTGATACCGGATTGCAAGATTGCGAACGGATGAGTCGCGCTCTCGAAGCTGCGCTCGATGCCTCCGAGATCGTGCCCTTTGCCTATGCATTAGAAGTTTCTAGCCCTGGTACTAGTAGAGAATTAACCACAGATCGAGAGTTTAATGCTTTTGGCGGCTTTGGAGTATCGATTACCGCCAACGCACCTGTCAACGGCAAAACCGAGTGGCAAGGACAACTAATTCGGCGAGATGATACGACTATTTATCTCAGCCAAAAAGGACGCACGATCGAAATCCCCAGAGTCGCAGTCGCGAAGGTTTCCTTAGACGATAACCCCGAAGTGTAATTTTATTATTTATTTTCGTAGCAGCAACGATCGATCCTTTAATTAGCTATCGATCGGCTTGATTTTTTACTATTAATCCCATCAAAATATATGCCAAAAGCTAAACAACCTAAAAAATCTAACGTTAGTTTGCCTCAACTCAGAAGTATGATTGAGGAAATTAGTCGCGATCGTAACTTACCGACTTCGGCAGTACAAACAGCTCTGCGAGAGGCTTTACTCAAAGGTTACGAACGCTATCGGCGATCGCAGCACTTAGACCAAATGCAGTTTGAAGAAGACCACTTCGATAATTTTGATGTCTTTTTAAACTTAGATGAAGAGGCTTTTCAAGTAGTCGCTACTAAAACGATCGTTATCGAAGTTACCGACGAAGACAAAGAGATTTCGATCGATGATGTTAAAAATAGTTTGCAACAAGAATCGCTCGAAGAAGTTAGCGAAGAAAAGCTCCAAGAACTGATTGGCGACTCTGTAGTCTTAGACGTTACCCCCGAACGCGAAGACTTTGGACGAATGGCAGCAATTCAAGCCAAACAAGTCCTCGCTCAAAAGCTTCGGGATCAGCAGCGCAGAATCATTCAAGAAGAATTCGAGCAATTTGAAGGTACGGCTTTAATCGGAAAAGTCCTCAGATTCGAGCGTCAGTCAGTCATCTTATCAGTCAATAGCAGCCTCGGACAGCCAGATGTCGAAGCTGAATTGCCCCAAAAAGAACAACTACCTAACGATAATTACCGGATCGGACGTACCTTCAAAGTCTTCCTCAAGAAAGTCCGGGAAGGCTCTCAGCGCGGCCCCCAACTGCTCGTCTCTCGCGGTGCGGCAGGATTAGTCGTCGAACTATTTGCCAACGAAGTCCCCGAAATTGAAGAAGAACTCGTCAGAATCGTCGCTGTGGCGCGTGAAGCCAGTCCGCCATCGCGGCACGTCGGCCCCCGCACTAAAATCGCTGTAGACACCTTAGAAGGCGACGTAGACCCCGTAGGCGCGTGTATCGGAGCCAGAGGTTCGCGAATTCAAGTAGTGGTTGGCGAACTGCAAGGCGAGAAAATCGATGTAATTCGGTGGTCGCCCGATCCTTCGACATATATCTCTAACGCTCTCAGTCCCGCCCGTATCGATGAGGTGCGATTGGTAAATCCCGACGGTCGTCAAGCACACGTATTAGTCCCAGAAGATCAATTAAGTTTAGCCATCGGTAAAGAAGGGCAGAATGTCCGGTTAGCAGCCCGATTGACTGGTTGGAAAATCGATATCAAAGATGTCAATAAGTACGACCCCGTTGCGGCAATGGCTGAAGTCGAATCTCAACGCCAATATGATTCGGAATACCAATCTCGCTATCAACCCGATTATCAAGATGCTGGTTATGCAGATGAAAATTATTAATTAGTGGATAGTGCAACTTGATGGGGCACAATATTTATGACTAAGATCCCCGACTTCTCGAAGAAGTCGGGGATCTGTTATGTCGCACTGTGAAGAGTTCTGTGAGTCACCCGATGGAAATTACCAGCCATCACTTAACACTTAAATTGTAATTAGTAATGAACGAATCGAACAGCCGCGATTCAGCACAAGTCGAAAAAATTAAAGCAGCTAAAAACGAGCGTCGTTGCGTCAGTTGTCGTAAAATTGCACCTAAACATGAATTTTGGCGGATAGTAAAATGCCATCCTTCTAAAAAAATTGCGATCGATCTCAGTAATATTTTAATGCAAGGACGTTCGGCTTATTTATGTCCGACAGATAGCTGTTTGCAATCGGCAAAAAAAAAGAATCGCCTGAGTAAATCGCTCAAAGCAACAGTTACCGACGAAATTTATCAGCAGTTACAATTACTTATTACTTCCCGTTCCGAACTTACAGACTAGTCTTTTCTTTCTTCTCTCTGCGCCCTCTGTCTCGTTGGCGGAGCCTCTCTGAAAGAGAATCGCTTGTAAACCGTCGGGGAACAGAGGCGTGCGCAAATCGCTGCGTCTCTGCGGTTAAAAAAAAGATCTCTTTACAACTGCGGACACGGAGCGGTACTAATTGCCGCTGTAGGACATTGCAATGCCAAGCATGGCTGAGTGTAATCCTTATCTAACTCTGGAGTAAGTGGCATTTTTCCAAAGATCATCTGACAACTGAGATCCTCAAAATTAGGTGTCATGGTTAGCGGGATACCAAACTTTTGGGTAAAAAAATCTTGGGTAGGGACTTTGCACATATTTACGCACATACCCACACAGCCACTATCGGCTAGATAGCGACATTTTTTAATCTGTACGGCAGAAGGTTGTATTCTCACCGTTCCATCTGGTAAATCAATCTCGGCTGTGGCTACTTCACAAGAGCCTACCAACCACTCAAACATCTGAGCGGCAAACCAAGCATTAAGTACGCACACCAGTCGCGTAGGGGCAAAAAATGTCCTAATTGCCCACAGTATGGGTGCGGGTACTAAAGATTGCAATACCTTCGCAACGACAACTTGCTGCTGTTGGGGATTGCGTCCGCGCATAATTTGTTTCGATAAATCTACAAAGCCTGCATAGCCGCTAATTTGGGTACTTGCGCCGAGTGCCTGCGACATTTTATGCGAAAATAACCAGATAAATAGCCGATCGAGTCGGTTATCATTGTATTCATCTTTGGTAATTGGTGAGGCTAAAGGCTGCATAGCTGAGTTGGAGTTCGATCGTGAGCAGTTACGTCTGTTTGATTTTAATCGGTTGCTGGAGATCTGAGACAAAAAAGCTGGGCACTGCCCAGCTTTAATGAAGTTGATTGAGGTTGTAGCGATTACATTAATCCCAAGAAATGTAGCGTGCCTTGCCCGGTGACTAATTCGGTAACAAGTGCGGCAACGAATCCAATCATTGCCAACCGTCCGTTTAACAGTTCTGCGGAAGGAGTAAAACCGAATTGTGCTTCTTCTTTTTTAGCTTGCATGATTTTGACTCCAGTATGGATGAATATTTATGACTGCGTATGAAAAATGAACGTAACGAATAGATTTGCGAACGACGAGTCTTTAGGAATATTCGTAGCTAAAGTTACATTAATCCCAAGAAGTGTAAGGTACCTTGTCCGGTAACTAGTTCGGTAACAAGCGCGGCGACGAAACCGATCATTGCCAATCTTCCGTTCAATAGTTCTGCCGAAGGTACGAAACCAACTTTTGGCTCTTCTTTCTTAGCTTGCATGGGTTTAATCCTGGTCGTGTAAAGATTTGTATCTGTCTATATGAACTAATGTAACGAATAAATTTACAAATGGCAAGTCTTTTAAAAAATTTGTTAGTCCCTGAGCAATAACTCGTGTCTCCATGTGAGAGCGATTACCTTGCGTCGGCGCAGCCCCCAACTGCCAGAGAATGCCCATCAGGGCTTAAAATATACACGACAGGCGGATCAGTCGCAATTTCTCCAACATCACACATCATGAACCGTTCCGGACAACTCGATCGCTACTACCAGCAAATCCAGTCGATTATCCTCAGCCGTCAAAATCCGATTACGGGGTTATTCCCGGCGAGTACGGCAATTACGGCGCATGGAGACTATACCGATGCGTGGGTGCGGGATAATGTCTACACGATTTTAGCTGTGTGGGGGCTGGCTTTGGCTTATCGGAAGGTGGATGCACAACCGGGGCGATTGTTTGAGCTAGAGCAGAGCGTCATTAAGTTGATGCGAGGGCTGTTATTTTGTATGCTGCGGCAAGCCGATAAGGTGGAACGGTTCAAGCAGACGCAATCGCCATTAGATGCCCTTCATGCCAAGTACAGCACCCATACAGGGGACGTGGTGGTGGGTGATGATGAGTGGGGACATTTACAATTAGATGCCACTTCGCTATTTATTTTGATCTTGGCACAGATGACGGCATCGGGGTTACCTGCGATTTATACGCTCGATGAGGTGAATTTTGTCCAAAATTTGGTCTATTATATCGGACGTACCTATCGGACTCCCGATTTTGGACTGTGGGAACGGGGGGATAAAATCAATCATGGCAGTGTCGAGTTAAACG
>NZ_JANYJC010000288.1 GCF_025361915.1 Chamaesiphon sp. GL140_3_metabinner_50 | reverse complement strand
CGAAAATCAATCCGCTTTTTTATTCGGGGGGAACCCTAGACATAAAACCGCCGCTTCATGAATTGCCCCTACTACCTAAATGGCTCGCAATCTCCCAAATCATTGGATAATCTGTGGGTAATGGATAGCCTTATAAAGGGGGGGTTGGCAGGGTGGTTTCATACACCAGAAGAAAAATCTTTCAGTTCACTTCAGTGAACTTTGGCTATGAGCAAGGAATTCATTCGAGGGCGGTTGAAGACTAAACACTAGGGTTTTTGCATTTTTATTTTCTTGTATGAAACCACCCTGCTTTATAAGGGGGGATTGGGGGGTAACACCATCTCGATCGCAGTCGATTAGAATTACATATACATCGTCATAAATTCGGCAACATCTCCAAATTTTGGGTAAGAAGGACATATAATACATGAGCTATGATTTTGACCTATTCGTAATTGGCGGTGGTTCCGGCGGGATTGCGACGGCGCGACGCGCGGCGGAATATGGTGCCAAAGTTGGTGTTGCTGAATACGACAGACTCGGCGGTACCTGCGTCAATCGGGGCTGTATCCCCAAGAAATTGATGGTATATGCGTCTCATTTCCCCGAATTGTTTACCGATGCTGAGGGTTATGGCTGGAGTGCGGTTAAAAGCCAGTTAGATTGGCCGAAAATGATGACAGCGGTGAATGGAGAAGTCACCCGGCTCAATGGCATTTACCAGCGAATGCTGGACAATTCCAAAGTAGAATTTTTACACGATCGGGCGAAGTTTATCGACCATAATACCCTACAGGTAGGCGATCGGATCGTTACTGCGGATAAGATTTTAATAGCCGTCGGCGGTGTCCCCGTGCGTCCAGATATTCCCGGCATCGAACATGCGCTGACATCTGATGATATCTTCGACTTACCCACCCAACCCAAGAAAATGGTCATCTTGGGTGCTGGTTATATTGGGTGTGAATTTGCGTGCATTATGAATGGTTTAGGAACGGAAGTTACCCAAATTATTCGCCCCGATTTAATTTTACGGAGTTTCGATCGTGACTTGCGATTAGCCGTGCAGGAAGGGATGATCCATCATGGTATTAATATTATTAACCATGCGTGCGATCTATCGATCGCCAAAACCGATGATGGTGTCAGCGTCACGGTAACTACTAAAGATGGGACACAAACAATTCTCGCCGATGCAGTGAGTTTAGCCGCACTCGGACGCAAACCCAATACTGCAAATTTGGGACTAGAAAATATCGATGTCAAAACCCACAATGGGGCGATCCTGGTCGATACCAATAGCCAGACAAATATTGAGAATATTTACTCGGTTGGCGACTGTACCGACAATATTCAACTCACACCCGTCGCGATTAATGAAGGGCGAGCTTTTGCCGATACCATGTTTGGCAATAAACCCCGTACCATGAACTATGCAGACATTCCGACAGCAATCTTTACCACCCCTGAAGCTGCAACCGTCGGACTAACCGAAGAAGAAGCGCGCGAAATGCACGGCGATAATATCAAAGTCTATCGCAGCAGCTTCCGTCCGATGTACTACGTGCTACCAGCCAAACAGGAAAAAACCCTGATGAAACTGGTCGTAGATACTAAAACCGATCGCGTCCTCGGTGCCCACATGGTCGGCGAACACGCGGCAGAAATCGTTCAAGGGGTAGCCATTGCCGTGAAAATGGGCGCGACTAAAGCCGATTTTGATGCCACTGTGGGCATTCATCCCAGCTCCGCTGAAGAGTTTGTCACTATGCGGTAGGGGATTAGGTTTTAGGCTTTAGGTTTTAGGTTTTAGGCTTTAGGCTTTAGGCTTTAGGCTTTAGGTTTTGGGGAATCAAGAGTAAAGGGTAAAGGCGTTATAAATAATTTACTCCTTACTCCTCACTCCTTACTCCTATCTACCCTTCTCCTGTAAAATATCGTCAGAAGATCGATCCTTAATTTTTCAAGAGAGCGCAATCATGATTCAGGTGAGTACAGAACTAGATTTCCCCACCCTAGATGCCGAACTGAGCGTGCAAAGTCCTCAAGATATTATCAAACGGGCGTTAAGTTTGTTCGATAATATTTCCATTTCCTTCAGTGGAGCTGAAGACGTAGTTTTAATTGACATGGCGTATAAGATTAACCCCAATGTCAAAGTATTCAGCCTCGATACCGGACGGCTCCATCCCGAAACTTATCAATTTATCGATCGAGTCCGTAAGCACTATGGTATCGCGATCGATGTCGTGTATCCAGAAGCAGCTCCCGTCGAAGCACTCGTCAAAGCCAAGGGATTATTTAGCTTTTATGAAGACGGACACCAAGAATGCTGCGGCGTGCGGAAAGTTGCGCCCCTGCGGCGTAAATTAGCAACCCTCGATGCCTGGATTACCGGACAGCGCAAAGATCAAAGTCCTTCTACGCGTGCGGCGGTACCCGTCATTCAAGCCGATGGAGCTTTCGGTACTCCAGACCATCCCTTAGTCAAGTTTAACCCCCTGGCTAATTGGTCGTCTGCGGATGTCTGGAATTATATTCGCGCCCTGGAAGTACCTTACAACTCGCTCCACGAACGCGGGTTTATCAGTATCGGTTGCGAACCCTGTACCAAGCCCACACTGCCCCAACAACACGAACGTGAAGGTCGCTGGTGGTGGGAGGAAGCCACCCAAAAAGAATGTGGTTTG
>NZ_JANYJC010000225.1 GCF_025361915.1 Chamaesiphon sp. GL140_3_metabinner_50 | reverse complement strand
ATTGATAAATCCAGGGAACTTGACGACGTTTCATAGGTTAGGTGTTAGGTATTAGGTATTGGGTACTTAGGTGTTAGTGAATTAGCATGAACGGATCGGCAAGACGAATCCTCAAGCCTAAAGCCTAATACCTTATTTATGAATTTTCATTGAATCGATCGCGCGTTGTACCGATCGATTTGCGATATCCTGACGAAGTGTTTCGACAAATTGACTGACGCGGATGGGGTCGATTGAGTTCTCGATTTTACCTTGACGTTTGAGCGAACTCGATACGATCGCCCCATCAGCGAATTGCATGAGGCTATTAATATTATGATAGTCTGCACCGCTGCCAATGATGATGGGCGTGCTGCCAGCAGCGGCTTTAGCCTGTTGTAAATCATCTAAACTAGGAGGACTGCCCGTGACAGCTCCCGATAGGATTATCGCGTCGGCTAGCCCCCGATCGATTGTTTCGCGCACGGCAGTAGTCAAATCGCTGGAACTTAATGGCTGTGCGTGTTTTACCAGCACATCTGCCAAAATTTTGACGTTGCTACCTAATTCGCGGCGGTAGCGGAGTAATTCATAAGCGCAGCCTTCAATTAAGCCCTGATCGGTTGCCATCACTCCAGACAGGACATTGACGCGAATAAATGCCGCACCAGTGCAACTGGCGATCGCCATCGCACTCAGACTATCATTGCGTAAGACATTGATCCCGATCGGGATTGAAATTAGCTGCATTAAGCGTGAGACGATCGTCGTCATCACACTTACAACGGCAGGATCGACGCGGCTTTTAGGAAATGGCGCATCGAAAAAGTTCTCAACGATCAGCCCATCGACCCCACCAGAAGCCAGTGCGACGGCTTCTTGTTCGGCTCGATCGATAATGCCTTTGAGACTGCCACCCCACCGGGCGGAAGTCGGTAGGGGTAAGAGATGGACTACGCCAATAATCGGTGTAGTGGTGTTAAAAATTTGCTGTAAATTCACGTTTTGCGTTTAAACTAGGCTGATGGCGATTGCCGCGCCAACTCAAGCTGTGGCATGACCGAACCATAAGACTCAATCTTCACCTATATTATCCACAATTAGGCTGGCGTAACTCACAAAAAATCTCCCTCAGTTGCCATTCGTTGGCGATCGGTCATTATTTGCTACTTTACATTTCGCAACATCGTGCTAAAATATAGCAGAATAACTCAATTATACGTGCCGATATCAGTTCTCGCCCGATCGTGAGAATTTAGTAAAGATATGGTGCTATATTGTTCCAGTGGAACAGCGACAGAATTTGAGAAATACAGCAAGTAGCAATGCGCTTGCTGGGTTGAGCATCGCCAACAGATTAGTAGTGGGTAAATTAAACCCATTCCCAAGTTTGACCTGGTGACTTATTTGTCGAACGCCACACTACTGTTGGAGACAAAAAGATCGAGACTACATGGGCAACAAGCCAACAATTGCAATATCGCACTTAGGGTGCGAAAAAAATCGCATCGATAGCGAGCACATGCTAGGTTTGCTAGTAGAAGCAGGATACGAAGTAGACGCGGATGAAACCGCAGCAGATTACGTTATTGTCAATACTTGTAGCTTTATCGATGCAGCTAGAGCTGAATCGATCCAGACGCTAGTAGAACTAGCTGAAGCCAATAAAAAGATTGTAATTACTGGCTGCATGGCGCAGCATTTTCAGTCAGAATTACTCGCAGAAATTCCCGAAGCTGTAGCGGTAGTGGGAAGTGGTGACTATCACAAAATTGTTGATGTCATCGAGCGATCGCAAGGTGGGGAACGGGTGGTGGAAGTCACCGCAGAGCCAACCTACATCGCCGACGAGCATACACCTCGCTATCGGACAACAACTGAGGGTGTAGCTTATTTACGTGTGGCTGAAGGCTGCGATTACGCTTGCGCTTTTTGTATTATCCCACATTTACGCGGGAAGCAGCGATCGCGCACGATTGAATCGATCGTCGCCGAAGCCCAAAGATTGGCAGATGAAGGAGTACAAGAATTAGTCTTAATCTCTCAAATCACCACCAATTACGGTCTCGATATCTATGGCACGCCAAAGCTAGCAGAACTCCTGCGCGCTCTGGGTAAAGTAGATATTCCGTGGGTGCGGATGCATTATGCTTATCCCACTGGCTTGACTCCCAAAGTCATCGCGGCAATGCAAGAAACGCCGAATATCTTGCCCTACCTCGATTTGCCATTACAGCATTCCCATCCCGAAATTCTCCGTGCCATGAATCGTCCGTGGCAAGGACAAGTAAACGATCGCATCATCGAGCAACTCAAAACTGCTCTCCCCGATGCAGTCATGCGGACGACTTTGATTGTCGGTTTTCCTGGCGAAACCGACGCTCATTACCAACATTTACAATCGTTCTTGCGACAGCACGAATTCGATCATGTTGGGGTATTTACCTTCTCCGCAGAGGATGGCACCGCCGCAGCTACCTTGCCCAACCAGTTGCCCCAGGCAACTATGGACGAGCGACGCGACGGGATCATGGAACTTCAACAACCAATTTCACTACGACGCAATCAAAGTGAAATCGGTAAAACTGTCGATGTCCTGATCGAACAACAACATCCCGAATCGGGAATGTTAATTGGCAGATCTGCCAGATTTGCCCCAGAAGTGGACGGAGTAGTGTATGTTAGTGGGAGTGCCCGTCTGGGATCGATCGTTCCCGCTACTATTCACGCAGCCGACCATTACGATCTTCACGGCGAGATCGTTTACTAGCAAACAGTCTACAACGATCGGTTATCCGACAATGCTAAGTTTAAAGCCTTGGCATTAAAATGATAAAAGAACGCTGCTAAACTGTTAAATTCAAAATTTAGAATAACTTTAAATTTTGGATTGGAGCGAAGACGCTAGAATTCAGTAAAGAGACCGATTATTCGACAACAATTCACAACAGAATCTCCGCATCGCTATTGAGGCGAACATTCTGTAACTATTTAGTATTTATTTTATTGGTGAAGAATTGGAGCCAATTCTCACACAGCCCTCCACTGAATGGTTTGCATATTGGGTACGATGTTATCCCCGGTTACTATACTGATTAATTCCTAAAAATTAGCTCCTAAATTTTCGATTTCAAATCATACCGAGCAACTTAACTATAAATTATGACCGTTTCTTTCTCTAGCCTTGGCCTTTCCGATCGGATCGTTACACAACTGGAAGGACTGGGGATTACTGAACCTACTAATATTCAAGAGCAAGCCATTCCCTTTTTACTATCTGGTAAAGATGTCGTCGGACAGTCTCAAACCGGAACGGGTAAAACTGCCGCATTCGCCCTCCCGATGATCGAGCGGATCGATTGGCAGCGTCCAGTGGTACAAGCTTTAGTACTAACTCCTACTCGCGAGTTAGCCATGCAAGTATCCGCAGCCATGAAAACCTTCTTAGGCGGTAACGAGCGTCGCTCGCCGATTCTCACCGTTTATGGCGGACAAGCCATCGACCTGCAAATTCGTCGTTTAGAAAGCGGTGTAGCTGCCGTTGTGGGTACACCCGGACGCGTCATCGACCTGATCGATCGCGGACATCTCCGCTTGGGACAAGTTGAATGGTTGGTACTCGATGAAGCCGATGAAATGCTCAGTATGGGCTTTATCGACGACATCGAACTGATTTTGAGCAAATTGCCCACCGAACGCCAAACCGCCTTCTTCTCGGCGACGATGGCACCCCCAATTCGATCGTTGGTGAATCGCTTCCTCAAAAATCCGGTGACTGTCACAGTCGATCAAGTTAAAGCCGCACCTTCTAAAATCAAGCAACAAGTTTACTTCATCCCACGCGGTTGGACTAAAGCTCAAGCTCTGCAACCCATTCTCGAACTCGAACAGCCAGAATCGGCGATTATCTTCGTTCGGACTCGTAAAGCAGCAGCCGAACTCACCAGCCAACTCCAATCTGCCGGACACAGCGCGGATGAGTACCACGGCGATCTGACCCAAACCCAACGGGAACGCCTACTAGCGCGGTTCCGGGGCGACAAAGTTCGCTGGATCGTGGCAACAGATATTGCCGCACGCGGTCTAGATGTAGACCATCTCAGCCACGTTATTAACTACGATCTGCCCGATAGTGTCGAAAACTACATTCACCGGATCGGTCGGACGGGACGTGCTGGTAAAGAAGGCGTTGCCATCTCCCTGATTCACTCCCTCGATCGTCGCAAACTTCAAGCGATCGAACGTCGCGTCAAACAGTCTCTAGCAGTCTGTCAGATCCCGACTCGCGCTCAAGTAGAAGCAGTACACATCGAGAAGATTCAAGGTAAAGTTCAAGAAGCTCTTTCCGGCGAACGGGTAGCTTCCTTCTTACCCATTATTGCCAAAATGAGCGAAGAGTATGATATTCATACTGTCGCCGCAGCAGCACTGCAATTAGTTTACGACCAAACTCGCCCCGCATGGCTAGATATGGAAGAACCCCAAATGCAAGATCGCGATCGCGGAGAGCGTTCTTCCAGCAATAGCTACAAACCACGCGGTGGTGGCGATCGTCGCGGTGGCAGCGGCGGTGGTGGTGGTGCTGGTGGCAAACCAGTTCTCCGCGCTGGCGGTAGTGGTGGCGGTGGCGGTCGTTACGATCGTCGTGACAGTAGCCCTCGCAACGAAAGCAGCCGCTACGAACGCGATAATAACCGGGACAACCGCGATAATCGCGGCGGTTACCGGAGCGAAGAACGGGTCTAATTGCGATGGTAGCGGCGCGATCGCGCCGCTACCACCCGCAGGCTAGTGTCTAATTGAATCATCCATCAAAGGTGGGCAGTGCCCACCTTTTGGTGTGGCTATGCTCGCATCTGCTACTGCGATGGTTGGTAAAGTACCAAAACTACGCGATCGCCAGATGTGAAGATGCCCAGACGTGATAATTTAAATAAGGGTCTCACCAAACTTGTAAAAAAATATTAAGATAAAGTGTCAAGGACACAGATGTCACATCTACCGATTCATCCTAAAGCATCGACAAATAAGCGGTTGTCAATAGTTAAACCGCCACTGTAAACTTCTTGCTTAGATTCGACTTTCGACAGGAGCGGCTAGATCGATTAGACTACAACTGCAATGATTTGAAATATGTGAACCACTTCTTTGTCAGTTTTTTGTCCGCCCAAAATTGAGGTTATCCCCAAGGGGAACTCCTGCAAGCAAGCTAATTTAATTCCAGTCTGGAGGAATTTCTATATGTCTATTCGTTTATATGTTGGCAACTTACCAAAATCGGATGTCGAGCGCGAACAGCTCGAAACCGTGTTCGCGGATGCTGGCGATTTAGTCTCTGTCAAGGTAATCAAAGACCGCAAAACTGGTAACTGCCGGGGGTTTGGCTTTGTAACTGTCGAGACTGACGAACAAGCCGACCAAATTATTGAAAAATATAATGGTGCCATGTTCTTGGAGCTACCCATCAAAATCGAAAAGGCTTTACCCAAAGCCAAAGAACAAGAGGATGATGATGGCGAAAATGGTGAACCAAAAGAACCAAAAGAACCTAAAGAACCTAAAGAACCCAGTAGTGTCCCCAAACCCAACCTCAGCAATAAAGGTGCTAGTACTAATACTAGTACCCCACGTCGCGGCGGTAGCAGTGGTGGCGGTGGTGCTAAAAAAGGCGGTCGCAAAGAGGGTGCTAAAAGCACTAGCAGCTCTACTACTTACACTAGTACCACCACTAGCACTGAAAGTTTCCAACCCGATCCGCGCTGGGCTAACAAACTAGCCGAACTCAAAGATAAATTAGCCGAATCTGGAAATCTCTAAGTTTACGTTCTTGCCCCAATAGAGACGACAGGCTGCACTTGCTTGCAGGTGAATTTAATAATTGCCAGGGACGTTGATGTCTTTGGCAATTTTTTTAGGCATTGGGGATGAGGTTTTAGATGATTCCCATCCATAGAAAGACCTCTATTTGTGGGTTTGTGGTTTCGGCTCCGCTCAACCACCGAGGGTCGATCGGAGCCGTTGGCGTAGCCTGCCGTAGGTACAACCCAGTTGCTTGGCATAGTTTTTATCGGAAATCACCTTACTCCTTACTCCTTACTTCTTACTCCTCATCTAAGTAACGTCGCTGTGGTAGTGCTGCACGATCGACAGGAGAGATACGGGGTGGAGATTCCTCGGTGTTGCGCCAGGTTTG
>NZ_JANYJC010000181.1 GCF_025361915.1 Chamaesiphon sp. GL140_3_metabinner_50 | reverse complement strand
TGGGGAGGGGTAATTCATGAATTACCCCTCCCCAATTTTTATAACATGACAGCTTACTGAAGTTTAACCGATCGCGATCGGTTAAACTTGAGCCTGTAGTTGCCATTGACGAGCTGATGACTCAATTTTACCACCTCGATTTACCCACCTTCTGGGCACCTGTAGACATCTCAAGTGCGGCATTTGTCGCGACTAATGCGGTAGTAATGGGGCATGTGTCGATCGAGTCGGGCGTAAGTATCTGGTATAGTGCCGTAGTTAGGGGCGATGTCGAACGGATCGAAATCGGTAAAAGTACCAACATTCAGGATGGGGCGATCTTGCATGGCGACCCCGGACAGCCGACAATATTAGAGAGTTATGTTACCGTCGGACATCGGGCTGTGATTCATTCGGCTTATATCGAAACAGGCTGTCTGATTGGAATTGGGGCAATTGTTTTAGACGGCGTGCGGGTTGGTGCGGGGAGTATTATCGGTGCGGGGTGCGTGGTGACAAAAAATGTTCCGCCGCGCTCTTTAATGGTGGGAGTTCCGGCAAAATGTCTGCGACAATTAGACGATACCGAAGTTGAGGGGCTAATTCTACACGCCCAAAAGTACGAGCGATTGGCTCTGGTACATGCGGGGAAGGGTAACGATTTAGGCTTTGACTCGCACCATTAAATTAATTTGTGTTGCAGTGCAAAAATCGCCGCTTGAGTGCGATCGCTGACATTTAACTTTTGTAAGATAGTATGAACGTGAACCCGGACGGTACCGGGTGTGATAAATAAAGCTTCAGCGATTTGTTGATTGGTTTTGCCGTTGGCAATCAGCGTCAAGACTTCTAATTCGCGCTTAGTCAACTGTAGCTGGTCTACAGGGCGATGTGCGCGATCGACTTGACCAATGGCATCAAAAATCTGAATGCTAGCCGTAGCATCCCACCACGTCGCACCTGTGGCAATCGATCTAATTGCCAATAGCAAGTTATTAGCATCGATGCCCTTGAGACAATAACCTCTAACACCCAGTTCTACTAATTTTACTACAAGATTTTTGTCTGGATGAGCAGTTAATATCAATACTGGTAAATTAGGCTGTAACTTGTGAATATGCCGACAAGTTTCCATTCCATCTAAACCAGGTAAAACCAGATCTAACACGACAACATCAAATGTCTCTCGTCTGACTAAATCGATTGCAGTCTCACCATTTGGTGCTTCTATGACTAGATCGATCGTGGGTTCCCGATCGAAAAAGGTTGCCAAACCCAACCGAAATAATTCGTCATCTTCAATTATTAGTAATTTTAATAGATCCGACATCAATTAACTTTTTAACTCGCCAGCAGCGATTTATTTAATAGTAAATGTATCATTATTTAATTTTTGCCTAGCAAGTTAAAACAAAACTTAGCACCTTGAGACAATACTTTTTTCGCCCAAATTTTACCATTGTTTGCTTCAATAACTTGACGTAATAAATGTAGCCTTAATTCTAATCTTTTTAATCGATCGCAATATTTATAAAATCGATCGATTGGCATGGTATTTCGGTTAAATTCATGCATTCAGATCTATCTAGAATTATATACCGACAACCGAACATATTTATACATCTTAAAAAATCGGGGTAAGTACGAAGTTATAGCTCGTACTAAAACAGGCGGATTATTGATATATATCCATTGATATATTTTTAATATAAACATGGTTTTATACCTTGTCAAACCAAATTAGAGTATTATAGGATGCGATCGATACTTCGCTTTTTAAATGTAATTATTATGGCTAGTGTATTTGATACACTTCTCAAATTTAAAGACATAGAAATTTTTGTAACTGCACTTCAAATCGCCGATCTCGATCGAACTTTAAATACTGCTGGTGAATTTACAATATTTGCACCAAATAATCGAGCATTTACTAGCTTGCCAAAATTGACACTACAAAAACTGTCGCAAAACAGTGATTTATTAACTAAGCTCTTGAGTATGCACATCATCCACGGCAAGCTCAAGCACGAAGACTTATTAAAAATGTACGATTCAGGCGAACGCAAAGTCGCTCGATCCTCAATTAATGGCATCCAATTGGAGATCGATCTAAATGATGGCATCAAGATTGGGGACTCTAGTATATTGTCAGTAGATGCCTCTGCCGATAATGGGATTATTTATCCAATCGATCGAGTAATAAGGAAGATGGGAGATGGGAGTTGGGAGTTGGGAGAGTAAGAAGTAAGGAGTTAGGAGTTAGGATAATTAAAAACAACCGTTGGGTGAAAAAACGATTGTGTTATTGTGCGGACTGCACGAGATATTTTAAGATTAGTTAACTAGAGATGCTTAACTCTTTGACTAAAATATAGGGCTGGAGAATCATTGCTTGAAATTTACGATCGGGATTTGCATTCCAGCGACTAAGAACTTCTGGTGATGGTTTTACTAATAGTTGTTCGCCGATCCAATGTTGTACTGATTGAGTATTATCGCTAGCAATCGCCATACCCACATCTAAAAGATCGAGTTCGGGAACGACTAAAATTACTGCATCTTTTTGGATGTGCGGCTTGAGCCACTCTAGTTCAGCTTCATCAATAAGTTCAGTTAATTGTTCCCGGAGATTTTCCATGTTATGTATGAGAATGAATGTGGGGAGTATGGGATGAGCTGGAACGCAGTTCCAAAACCTAAAACCTAAAATCTAAAACCTACCCAAATCGTGTAACTGGTTAATTTTCGTAGTACATAAAGCAGTGACTCGATCGAGTTCCGATCTTTTGGTATCGGTGGGTGGAGGAATTAATTCACCAATTCTAATCGTTACGGGAGTAGATTGGGGAAATTTTTTACCTTTTTGTTCGATCGAATCAGTCCCCCACAGACACACAGGTAAGAGGGGAACTTGGGCTTTTGCCGCAATTAGAGCCGCGCCTGGTTTAGGATCGACAACTTTGCCATCGGCTGTGCGGGTACCAGTTAGAAAAATTCCCACACCCCAACCATTCTCAAGATAATCTAAAGCCGATCGAATTGTCGCGCGATCGACTGCGCCGCGCTTAACTGGATACGCACCATACAATTTAATCGCATTTTTCAATACTGGCACTTCAAATAATTCGGCTTTTGCCATATATGCTACCGGACGCATTACAGCAGCCGACAATAGCGGCGGATCGAAGTTACTTCCATGATTGCTCACCACAATAAACCCGCCTGTTTTGGGTACATGCTCTTTTCCTACCACTTTCCCCTGAAGATATAAGTAAAAGAAGGGGTTGATAAATGGCTGCTTGAAAGCATGATAAAAGACCAGGTTGATAAATGGTTCGCGAGATCTGGACATGGGAAGGAGATGGGAGATGGGAGCTGGGAGCTGGGAGATGGGGGACGGGGGGACGGGGAGACTGGGGGACTGGGTTATATTAGTTCGAGATCTAAGTATAACAACCGTCAAGCGGCAACGGATATATACCCAAATTATTAAAAAAATCCGAGCAATTACTATTCTTACTCCTCACTCCTTACTCCTTACTCTCCCACCTCCCTACTCCTTGGTATTTCCCATCAAGTAGAGCAAAGCCATCCGAATTGCTACGCCGTTATTTACTTGTTCGGAAATCAGACTCAAGGCGGGATCGTCCATGAGATCGGAGGTAATTTCGACACCACGATTTGTCGGGCCGGGATGGAGAATTTTGACGTTTGGATGGCACAATTTTAGGCGTGCTCTAGTGATGCCATAATGTTGATGATACTCGCGCAAACTCGGTAATAAATGGTCTGTCATCCGCTCTTGCTGGAGTCGTAATGTCATCACAAAATCGGCATTTTGGAGCGCGGGTTCGATCTGCCAATGTACTGCTAAATTGGATTTATCGATCCCGACTCTTGGCTCTTGGCAATAGTCGGCAAATTCGGCGGGGAGGAGGGTTGGTGGGGCGCACAGATGTACTTGGGCACCGCTAGCTGTGAGACTCCAGATATTCGATCGAGCTACGCGCGAATGTAAAATATCGCCAACGATCGCAATTTTTTTATCTTTAAGTAATGATAACCGGGGATCGACGGGATCGATCGTCGCGCAAATAGTTAGTAGATCTAATAACGCCTGCGAAGGATGTTCGTGTTGTCCGTCGCCAGCATTTAAAATGCCTACTTTCACTCCCATTGTATCTAGTGCCGTGGCGATCGCGTGCGGCACTCCGGCTTGTTTGTGACGAATTACCATTAAGTCTGCACCCATCGCCAAATAGGTTTTGGCAGTATCGAGAATGGTTTCGCCTTTGGTGAGTGAAGAAGTCGCTGCGGCAAAGTTAAGGGTATCGGCGGAGAGGCGTTTGGCGGCTAATTCAAAACTACTGCGGGTGCGAGTGGAAGATTCAAAGAACAGATTGGCAACTACGCGCCCCTGCAAGGTGGGTACTTTCTTAACGGGACGCGATAGCACTTCTTTGAAGCTAGCGGCAGTCTGGAGGACGGTATCGTACTCTGTGGGGGTAAAGTCTGCTAGCGATAGAATATGTCGGCGCGTCCAGGTCATTTTAGGGAATAATAGGGGGATAGAGTAAACTAATAAACGTCATTATGGTTTCCGACATCGAGTAGCACGATCGACTCAGACTCGGTGGTGAGATCTTTCTGGATTGAAAAGAGTACTCGGCAGTCATAGCCACAGGTACAGGCATAAATTCCATCTAGACTGCCGCTTAACTTATGAGTGCCCAAATTTGTGGCAAACACTTTTTCCTGCATCTGTTCGAGGGTTTTTTGCACCCTTTCCCGCAATTGGGCATCCCGCCTGGTAAACTTCCGCAATGCTCTCTCGAATCTTGGGGTTGGAATCAATTCTCTCATGCATCTGAGTCATCTATTTGACTGTCTAATTGACTCATGATTTCCGCCACCGATTTCGCTCGAAGTTTCCCAGAGCGTACATCTAAATTCGCTTGTCGTGCATATTCGGCTAGTTCCGATCTGCCAATTTCAGATTTGTGGTTTTGGATCGCTGTTACTAAAGCTTCTTGCTCTTCACGCGGCAGTTCTAGAGCAGCTTCCAATACTTGTGCTAGTGTAGTCATAAAGTTAATTCAGTTCGATCTGGTTACAGTTGTTGCGAGTAATCCGATCTGAGTCAGGCTAAATTTAGCTTACCAATTTTTGGTGTTCCGATCGATCTCCATTACTTCTATAGGTGCAAAACATTACTCCCGATCGTAATTAAAGATAGAAACAGAATAAATCCGATCGTATCTAGTAATGTTGTTACCAATGGCCCACTAATTAGAGCCGGATCTAACTCTAGCCGTTTGAACCCCATCGGTAATAATGTCCCTAATGTCACGGCAATGACGGTATTTGTTGCCATCACAATTCCGGCCACCACTGCCACCCAGCGTTCGCTCGGCGGTGTCCAAATCAGTGCGAGGAGAATCATCGTCAAACCAAGACCGATCGCCGTTCCTAAGCCTGCTAGCACCTCTTTACCCAGAATTTCGAGGGTATCGCCAGGAGTGACTTCACCGACACCGAGAGAACGAATGGTGACAGTCAAAGCTTGAGTGCCGACTGCGCCGCCAGTATTAGAGAACAGCGGCATAATCACAGCCAGTACTGGCACCTTAGAAATCGTATCTTGAAAGGGGGCGATCGAACTAGAGGCACCGATATATAGTGCCATAATTCCTAGCAACCAGGGCAGACGGTTTTGTAATTTACTCCAAGGCGGTGATAGGGAAGAATCTTCACCGCTACCCACACCAGCGAGTTTTTGGATGTCTTCGGTGGCTTCTTCTTGTAAAATATCGACAACATCATCGATCGTGATAATCCCGACTAAGCGATCTTCACGATCGACTACAGGTACTGCAATTAAGTCATACCGCTGCATTTGCCGCGCGACATCTTCTTGAGACGTTTCGGTATAAACTTTAATTACCCGATCGCTGGCAATATCTTTAATCGGCGTATCGGGGAGGGTGAATACTAGTTGCCGTAGCGATACCACTTGCATTAATTTGCGGCTATCGTCGGTAACATAGGCATAATATACCGTCTCCTTGTCGCGATCGCTTTGTTTCATTTTTGCCAGAGCTTCGCCGACTGTCAAACCTTGCCGCAGCCGCACGTATTCCGTCGTCATCACCCGTCCCGCCGTGCCTTCAGGATAGCCGATAATTGTCGATGTTGCCGTCCGTTCTTCGGAACTCAGTTGCGGTAATAACCGTTTGACTACTCCCGCAGGTAGCTCGTCAAATAATGCTACCCGATCGTCGGGACGCATGGCTTCAATAATCTGACACACTTGAGTATTGTGGAGTGCTTCGATTAACTCTTCTTGAATCTCGGTGGGTAGATATTCAAAGACATTGATGGCGCGATCCTTATACAATAATCTAAAAGCGATCGCCCGTCGCTCTTTGGGCAATTCGCTAATATAGTCGCCGACATCTACCCCCGGTAGATGATTTAGTTCTGACTTGAGTTGATTTAAGTCAGTAATTTCCGATAACTCGATCGCACCTTCTCTACTCAGCATGACACCTCCTAGCCCCCTCTGCGCTGGGAGACTAGCTCGTCAGATTCTAGAGAAGGTTGTTAATTTAAAGCAAATGGACTATAGTCCACGACGTACATAAGACTTAATACCGATATTTTTAATAAAAATTTAACATCGATATCTCTATCGTAGCTCTTGATGCATCGAGATTGCAATCTTAAATTGGGGGGGAGATGGGAGTGGGGAGATGGGAGATGGGAGATGGGAGTGGATAGTGAATAGTGGATAGTGGATAGGGGATAGTAGATAGTGGATAAGGTTTAGAAGTAATAGCGCATATTACTCCGTACTCCTTACTTCTTACTTCTTACTTCTTACTCCCATCTCCCAACTCCCCGCTCCCCGCTCCCACCTCCCATCTCCCCACTCCCATCTCCCATCCCTGATGTCTGAGCCGATCGAAATTACTACCCATACCATCCTCCGCGCTCTGTTGCGACATCAGCCTGAGATTGTTGACTGGAACCATTATTTAACAATGGCGAGGTTGGTGGCGAGATCGTTACGAATGTCGCAATCGTCACTACTTCAAGTCGGGATTGCTACTCATCGATCGATCGGGAAGTATCGACTTAGTTATTTAATTCCGGCTTTACTCTGGCACGAACCCGTTACGATTGTCATTTCCGACGCATTCCAAGAGCGGTTAATTGGTAACGAAATTCCGCAAATTCAGAATTGGTTGGGCACATCTAAACCCATTTATCGTGGTGTAATTGCGCCCGATTCAAAATTTACCGGGTTGTGGATTGTCGATCCGCAATCGTGGCTAGATCTGCACTTACATCATCCCGATGAGATTGCGAATTATCCGACAATTATCGACGGTGCGGATGACTTAGAAAATTGGGTGCAAGCATTACTCACGCACAAAATTTATCCTCAAGATTGGGATAAATTGCGAACTAGTCAACCGCAAACCATCTGGGCAGAAATCGCTCGGATCGAAATTCAGTTGATGGAGAATTTATGGCAACGTCCGTTCAATCCTTATAATTGTTATTTATTAGATGCCAGCGATCGATCTCTAGTCGAATCATTAACTAAACTAGCTAAATCTAATTTACCAACAAATTGGCAACAATTCGAGCGAGAATTATCGGCATCATCCGAGCGATTGGTATGGGCAGAGATCGATCGCACTCGCGGCACATTTACACTAGCAATTACCCCTACCGATTTGGTTGCTAGGTTAGCACCGATCTGGAACCGTCAACCAGCAATTTTAATTACTAGTGCTGTCGATCTTCGAGCCAACGCGATCGGCTATCGTCAAGAATTAGGCTTGGGAGAAATCGCCTCGGTAAAATTTCCACTCGATCGCCAAAAAGATCTGTTTAAACTCTACATCCCTCGCTGGATGCCGATGCCAAATACTAGTAAGTTTCAGCCAGTATTAGTCGATGAGATTCAGCATTTATTATATTCGATCGCCGCGAATCCTCAATTTGTCGTAATTTTAATCAAAGATACCCCGCTTAAAGCCCAATTAGCAGCTACTTTAGCCGCCGAATGGGGTACTAGAGTCCAAGTCGATCGCACCGACCTTAATGAGGCAAATATCCTCGTCTGTGGCTGGGAATTTTGGCAACAACATCAAGACGATTTACCGACACCGCAATTGATGATAATTGCGACGCTACCGATTCCCTCGCTTGAAGACCCTTTAGTTGCCGCGAAGGTCGGTTTTTACAAGCAGCAAAAGCAAGATTGGTTTCGCTTATATTTATTACCCACAGGTTTGCGAATTTTACATCGCGCGATCGCCCCCATGCGATCGTCTCAAGGAATAGTTGCCATCTTTGATAATCGGATCGATCGCCGCACTTATGGCAAACAAGTACTAGCCTCACTCGCTCCAAATATCCGCATCAATTATGCCGATTTAAATCGACTAAGTTTTGATGGAAAAGTGAATAGTGGATAGTGAATAGTTGAAAACATCTTACATTACTCCTTACTCCTTACTCCTTACTCCTCAATCGCACCCAAGCATTTTAGCGTGGAGATCGAGCCATCGGTCAATCCAGTTACACCCGCAACATTCATCCCTTCATAGGGTCGATCGATTCTCAATGTGTTTACCCGCGATCCAGTTGCCACATCCCACAGCGCGATCGTGGTATCGGCACTACCGCTGGCTAAAATCGATCCACGATCGATCCAGACGATCGATCGCACCCAATGAGTATGTCCCGCAAGGACACTCAGCGGCTGAGTATCGGTAACGCGCCACAGACAGACAGATCCATTGGCATCGGCAGTGGCAACTTGGGTACCATCGGTGCTGAAAGCGACCGAAAACGCCGTCCCAAAGGGTTGGGTAAAACTGGACTGGATGAAATGGGCATTGGCAAAACTGACCTGATGGAGGGTCGCTTGTTGGAGACAGGCATGACGAATCGTGAGCTGGGAAAAATCCCAGCCAGTGAGATCGATCTGTAAATAATTGCCAAAGTTAATCAGATTCCCCGCGCCATAACCAGCAAATTTTGATTCGGTGCTACGTAACTCTGTTAGCACTTTCAGCATTTGCTGTTGTAAAGATTCACTCGCACCAAACATCCGCCGCAACTCTGCCCCGATCGGATCTAAAATCGATCTAGTTTGGGACGCTCGGACGTAATCTTTGACGGTCGTTTTAATTAATGCGTACTGAAGAAACCAGTCTAATTTTAATGTCTGAAATTCTTGACTGACGCGCTCGATCGCCATTTCGGTAATATATTCCATCACGACTGGCTGGAGCGTATAACAACCCGATTTACTCTCGATCGAACTCCGCCAACTCAGCGATTCTAATGCTTCTAATAACTTACCCCTACCAACCGCAGGTAAAATATCTTCATACAGTTCGGCAACCGTCGTCCATTTGCGGTTAATTGCTAACCAAAACATTATGCTTTGTTCTAACTCAGAAAGTCGATTGAATTGGTTGTCTAACAATCGCCGCACGCCATTAAATACCAATTTCTCTTCAGTCAAAAATTGACCGATATCCCCATCGAAAAAGTCGCGAATCGACGTAGCGACAATCTTAACCGCTAGCGGACTATTGCCATAAAGATCGCCCAAAACTTGTTGTCGATCGAGCGTCCCAAATGCGCCTTTAGCTTGTAATAAAGCTTGGGTAGCCTCGATCGAACCGCCTAGCACGAACGATCGCACCTGCAAACTTTCACCTGCATACATCGCTACTTCCGCAGGTTTTTCGCGACTGGTTAAGATGATACAACTTTGATGATTTGATTCGGCGATCGATCGCAGTAATTCGCCATATTCTTCATAACTATCTCGAAATTGTCCCGCACAACTGCCACCTTGAAATAGGGTTTCGAGATTGTCTAAAATTACCAGACAGCGAGAATTTTGCAAGTGATGAATCAGGCGCGGGAGTGTATTGTGGGTATCTTGTTGGGTAGAGAGAAACGGGATGAGATCGGCAAGTAATGTCTCTAATGGTGGCGCGTTGCGGAGCGATCGCCAGATAATAAATTCAAAATTGGGAATTAATGTTTGCGCCAACTTCACCGCTAGAGCCGTTTTGCCAATCCCACCCATCCCTAAAATCGCCACGAGCCGACAACCATCGATATTAATCCAGCTCGTCAAATTTGCTAACTCGATCTGAATACGATCGACAACCCCTCGATTACCCATCTTGCGACGGCAGGACTAAAACATCTATGTATCTGCTCCAAAAATATCGCTCTGCTCAGATTTTACTCGGCTCAATCGCATCATCTGTATTATTTTTGCAGATCGCCGCTCAAGCTGCAATTTTTAACTTTACAGGCTCGATCGATACCTTCAACGTGACAACTACTGGAGTCTATCAGATCGATGCTTTTCGGCAGAGCCAGGTGAAATATTAATTCATTTTGGACAAGGGCATGACAGTAAATATGGAGAAGAAACTATAGCAGCGACACCGAAGAATGGAGTCAACATAATGGACAGCGGTGCGCGCTCGTCGGGTTCCCCGACGTAAAAAGCGCAACAAGACGAGGATTTTGCAAGCTGGAAAGAATCAAGGATCTAATACAAGATAAAGAGCGATACTTTGTCTTGAGAATAAAGAACGATATGAGTTTACAGATACAAGAGAATAGTAAGTTTTTAGTAGGAACAGGAGCAAAAAAAGTAGAGTGCAGAATTGTCAACTATAGTGATTTGGAAGAAAGAACTGAATTCAGACTAGCAACCAACTTACCAGAGACAGAAGAATTTGCAGTAAGCAATGAAGAAATTGGAAGCTGGTTTTCAATTAGATCGCCAAACTTCCTATTACATTCCCTTTCATGCAGCGATTTCCGTACCCGCCAATCTCGAAGAAATCGAACGCATCGGGATGAGATTTGGATGGCAAGTATTCCCCTGCAATCGCGATGGCTTATTTGATGTGGTGGAATTTTGGGTCGAAAATCGGTTGATGCTGGAATTACTAACTCCCGCAATGACCATTACATATCTAGAATGTTTCAGCCCCGAAAATTTACCCGCATTAATCAAGCAATTTTCCGCGCTCGAATCCCAGAATTAATCTTGTCGATCGTACTTTAACCCCCCGATTTCCATTTTTCTGCTCCAAGACAGTTAGCTTGCAGATTTTCAGCAGATCCGGTCATCTGTTGCTTCCTTCAAAATGCTTGATATCTTGAATCGGCTTAACTTTTTTACGATCGCGGCGACATTAGTTTTGATTCAGTTTCCACCAATTCAGACTGTCAATATACCAACTAATCTGGCTCCGATACTACCGATGGGTATTGTCACGATCTCGATGTTGCATTGTCGATCGACAAGGTGGTTGGTGGCTGCTGTCCTTAAAGTTGAGTAACTGGTAAAGCTCTCTTTAATTCTAATAACATTTTGGATTTTGGAGCGAACTCCTCATACCCCCTGGTGGTTGAGCGGAGCCGTTGGCGATAGCCTGCCGTAGGCACAACCACACCCCACACTCCCCTATTCCCTATTCACACGATCGACCTGGGGTTGAAAGTCCCTCACACCAAAATATACCAACACATTCGTAGGTAAAAACATGAAAGTAAATTTACTCAGTAAATTAGCAATTGTTTCGGCAACGATCTCAATCCGAGCTTTACTGCTGCTAATTCGGTCTTAAATGGCATCAACGCTCTACCCAACCAACGCACGGGTGGCGAAGGCGCAGTAACAGGTCAAGAAGTGCAATTTACCGTTACTTACAATAATGCCTTCTCTTTACCCGCCGATAGTTATTTCTTCGTCCCGCAAGTCGCTGTAGATGGTGGTGATTTTCTCTGGCTTTCAGCCGCCAAACCGTCTCCTGGCACACCTTTTACCCCAGACTTACAAAGTTGGATTCGCAACGACGGTCTCGAACCAGACTGGCTGCGAATCGGCACAGATATCGTCGGCGGTGCCCCCGCACCGACATTTAATGCCTCTTTTTCGTTGAGCGGCGAAACAGTTGCCGCAGTGCCCGAACCTGCCGATTTTGTAGGTGCATTAGTCGGTGGTGGAGCGGTAATTTTATTAAAGCGTAAATATAGCAACCGCTAAATTTAGTCGATCGCGATCGCTGCTATATTTTTACTGTTTTATTAGTAGATATATCGGCGATCGTTAAATATAAAAGTCCACTCAATATAGCCGCAAAAAAGCACCAAACCGATACCATTGTGGCGTGAAAGAAAAGTTGACTGACTGCAAAAGAGATAACGATCGCACCGCTAAATAATTTTAAAGCAGAGCTGTGGGCGATCGCAAATGGCAGCACGATTATTGCCAAATACAGATACTTGCTAACTTCATACCCAGGAATAAACTTGAGATCGTAAAATAAATTACCAGAGAAAGTCGCTGGTTTCACACCATGCAGCATAATCCAACCAAATAAATAAAGCCCTAATAATAATCCTCCGATCGCCAGTCCTAATAATATGCTTTTTTTACGAGCATCTGTTTCTAAGTAGTAAATCGACAGCGGACTTAATACCAGCCATAGCAAAGTAGCAAACAATAAGAATCCATAAGTACCGATATTATCCACCTGACTGAAATAACTATTACTCTGACCCAGCCAAACAAAGCCTTCTAAAGTTTGCTGAAGCGCAAACAAACATGGAAATGAAGCTAGTAGTAGCTGATTTTTAGAAGTTGTTTGTCGAATGGTGCCGATCCCTAATAATGATAAACCTGTGGCGGCACTGAAACTAACGATCGCTGAAAAACACATATTTTACTGTAAGTTGGTTAAGATCTTAACTACTCTTTAATCTGGTTAGATGGTGGCAAACTAGTACCATCTAAATGCTTCAAACCCCAAGCCGCCATTACCTTCAAAACTGGGCGCAGACTTTTACCCTCTGCTGTTAATTGATAATTCATTCGGCGTGAATGGTTGCTGTAAGGCTGTTTTTCTACCAAGCCTAATTCTTCTAATAATTTGAGCCGATTTGCCAGAATATTTGTCGAGATGCCTTCTGGCGATTCCAAAAATTCCTCGAACCGCTGCTTATCCGAAAACATCATGTCACGAATTATCAACAGCGTCCATCGATCGCCAATTAAATCTAGAGTACAGGAAATAGGACAAGGCGAACGTCTGGGAGGTGTCATTAAAAGGGGACTGGTGAGATTTATAGGGTTGCTTGCATTTTACAAGCTATTTCTGTTAATGTTGATTTTGGCTGGCAATTTAAAAGTTAGAATATGAGTGCGATCGACAACGGTAAACCATTGGAAGTAGAACTTCACCTACCAGTCAAAACCTATGATATCGACTTTGCCGGGATTGTCAGCAACATTGTTTATGTGCGGTGGCTCGAAGATCTGCGGCTCGAAATGCTGAGTGGTTTTTGGCCACTCGAAGAGCAACTTCAGAATGGAATCGCCCCAATTGTGCTGCAAACAAATATCGATTACAAGCAGTCAATTCAAATGTCCGATCGACCGATTGGTAGAATGTGGATCGCATCGCTGGCTGCATTACGCTGGAGCGTTGGTGCCGAAATTTCGATCGCAGGTAAAACATCGGCAATCGCCCAACAAATGGGCATTTTTATCAATTTAGCAACTAAAAAGCCAATTCGCATTCCCGATCGATTACAGCAACATTATCACGAATCTTTATCGCGATCGAACTCTTGAATCAAAAATTAATCGTCACTTATACCCCTTCAAATTTGCCCATCGCGCCAAGTCGAATTGTAATTAACTCCACATCTGTCAACGCTTGATGTGCCCCTTGTTTGGTGTCTTTTGGAATAGTCCAAAAACAGCCTGCTTCGCACACCCGATCGCCAGTTTTCAGGCTACCAGAAACGACAAATACATATTCATCAGCAGGATGAGTATGGACGGGAATAATCGTCCCTTGCTTCATTTTTAAGCGGTGAATCGAGCCTTGCGGTACGGGTTCGGCTAGCACGCTCCAACTCGTACCGGGAAATATTGGTAAATCTGTAAATTCTTGAGTAGATCGATCCTGAAAAATTTGAGTCATTGTGTCGATTTCCTCATTTTAAGTATAAGTAAAAGTTTAACGCAAAACTACGATTTAGCCGCGATTGCCGTGCGTTTTCCTAACGCTACACAACCGATGACAGCGGCGGCAAAACCGATAGTAGAAATCGATAAATGCTCTCCGAGCAGAATCGCCGATGCCGATATTGTCAAAAATGGCTGAATTAGCTGAAGTTGACCGATCCTGGCGATGCCGCCGATAGCCAGCCCCCGATACCAGGCAAAAAACCCCAGAAACATACTAAAAACGCTCACATATAAAAAGCCCCAGATCGCGTTGGGCGGGATTGCGGCAAAATTAGCGGGTAAATGCTGCCAGACGATGGGCAGTAGTCCGGGTGCCGATAGCAGCAGCGACCAGCAGATGACTTGCCAAGAGCTAAAGGTACGCGCTAATACCGCCCCTTCTGCATACCCCAAACCAGCCGCTCCCACGGCTCCTAGTAGTGCCAGATCTGCCGATCGAATCGAGCCGCCGCCAGAGAATAGCGCGAAGCAAACAATCAGCGCACTGCCCAAACTGGCAAAAATCCAAAACTGAAGCGAGGGGCGTTCCCCAGCGCGCCACACGCCACATAGAGCCGTCGCTAGGGGTAATAAGCCTGTAATTACCGCCCCATGAGAGGCTGGGGCATCTTGCATGGCGATCGCCGAGAGCAGCGGAAACCCAATAACAACGCCAGCCGCCACGATCGCAAATCTGGGTAAAAATCTCATGGGGGGCAGCTTTTGGCGGGTCACAACTAGTAGAATTAACGCTAATCCAGCAGCGACAATCGCCCGACCCAAACCGACAAACACCGAGTCGAATCCAGTCAGTGCAATTCGGGTAGCTGGTAAAGTAACGCTAAATGTTAGGATGCCCAAGAGTCCATAGACAAAACCCATTAATTCTGGTTGCGATCGGGAATTTAGATTCATGAATGCCTGCTGAAAAATGAATAAAGTGTTACAGTTTTTGTGCAGTCGATCGACATTTTCCTTACCTTATGCCTCCCCAACGCATCGCACCGCAAGCGGGTCAAGAATCAGTCTGGGACTACCCGCGACCCCCACGCCTAGAGCCAGTTAGCAAGCAGATTAAGATTGTTTTTGAAGGTCGCGCTATTGCCGATACAACTGCTGGTTATCGCGTTTTAGAAACCAGTCACCCGCCCGTTTATTATTTGCCACCAGCAGATATTGACATGTCGCATTTACAGGCAACCACGCGCGGCTCGTTCTGTGAATGGAAAGGAAATGCACTTTACTACCACCTTATCGTAAGCGATCGCCGCATCGAAAATGCAGCATGGGCTTATCCCAACCCCACCGAAAAATTTCGCCCGATCGCGGGCTATTTGGCTTTCTACGCCCAGTTAATGGATGCTTGTTACGTCGATGGCGAATTAGTCACACCCCAACCAGGCGGCTTCTACGGCGGTTGGATTACCCAAGATATTATCGGCCCATTTAAAGGTACTCCCGGTAGCTGGGGGTGGTAAGGAGTAAGGAGTAAGGAGTAAGGAGTAAGAAGTATTTTTAATCCAAAATACTTCTTACTCCCAGTCTCCCAGTCTCCCAGTCCCCCAGTCCCCTCTCCCATCTCCGAACTCCCATCTCCCATCTCTTATGAAAAAACTATCGAAATCGACAAAGATGGGCTTATTGGCTCTGCTGGGTGTGGGTGCGATCGTGGGGACTTATCGGTTGGGAGCTAAATTGGGATATATAGTGCCAATTTCCTTGTGGGGTCAATTTTTATGCGAATCTTGTCAACAAGAAACTGCATATCATCAGCCGCCAAATGGCAATATATTAATAGCAGCCGATCGACCGTTGGTTAAAATATTAGGCGATCGTGTAGATAAATCGAGAATTTCGATCTCGATCGAAAAATCTAAATATCGGCTGACTATTTATCAAGATCGTAAGCCGATTAAATCTTATCCGATCGTTTTAGGCACGACTCCTCAAGGTGATAAATTTAGTGAAGGCGATCGACGTACGCCCGAAGGAATCTTGTATCTTAGAGATCTTTACCCACATCCTCAATGGTCGAAATTTTTGTGGTTAGATTATCCTAATGCGCGATCGTGGCACAAACATTTTGCAGCCAAACGCAATGGTGATATTCCTTGGTATGTACCGATCGGTAATGATGTTGGCATTCATGGCGTACCTGCAAATAGCGACAAATTAATCGACAGCCGCACAAATTGGACATGGGGATGCATCTCGCTCAAAACCGCCGATATCGACGAAATCTACGCAGTTTCTCGCTCTGGTACTCTCGTCGAAATTTTTCCCTAATGAACAGCCGCTACTCCCTATCCCTAGCATGTGTATGCACGGCTGGACTTCGTTTCGAGCGGTAGATCCCCCCTAGCCCCCCTTTTGAAGGGGGGCACCGGATCCGGAAGTCCCCCTTCAAAAGGGGGATTTAGGGGGATCTCTAGGGTTTTCGCTGTTTCCCAGAGATATGCATATACAGTAGACACCCCCACACTCCCCCATCTCATGAATAAGCTGCAAATTCCGCAACGCTACGTTAGAATCAGTAAATACCTATCCAAACACTTGCGCCATCAGCCAGAACGCTTGGGCTTGGAACTATTACCAGGTGGATGGGTCGAAGTAGATAAGCTGCTAGCAGCAGCATCGGCACATGGATTTGAGATTACGCTAGCTGATTTACAACAAGTAGTTGCGACTAATGATAAACAACGTTTTGCTTTTAACGATCGCGGCGATCTGATTCGCGCTAACCAAGGGCATTCTGTAGATATAGACCTACAGCTTACCTCCCAAACACCTCCAGCGATGCTTTATCATGGCACTCATGTCAAAGCCGTAGACGCAATTTTGACAGCAGGATTGCAAAAAATGTCTCGCCATCACGTTCATCTCACCACAGATCTCCACATGGCGGCTAAAGTCGGTGGTAGGCGGGGTGAAAGTGTCATCTTTACAGTCGATGGGATGGCGATGGTTGCCGATGGTTACAGCTTTTATTGCACGGAAAATGATGTGTGGTTGGTCGATGCGGTGCCACCACAATACCTCGAAAAATTAATAACATGACTAGTCAGCAGCGTTAGGTTCGCGCTGACAGCAAATTTTAGGACGGAACATAAATATGGGATATGGAGATTTCAACCAGAATAATAGTGCCCAGAATAAAGGGTTATTAGCAGCAGGCTGGCGACCGCTGAATCGAGATTTAGATGTCGGCTTTTTTGCGAATATTGTTGCTAATGACACCTGGAACTTGACCAAACGCGGTGTCGATTTCTTGAGCGATGTTGCCGATGCTCTGAGCCGCAAACAATACTCATGGTGGGCAAATATTCTGAATGTATTTTCCGATAGCGTTCAGTACGAATTTAACGAACTCTGGAACTATATTACTCCAGATCCCGCCGCACCCGATCGCCGTCATAAAGATGTCATCGTCGCGCAAACGCCGATCGTCCAATTTGTCAGCCGTGATAGCATTCCGATCGAATATGTATTAAATCGATTGGAAGAAATTACTGTTAAAAATATTTTAGAGATTTTAGGCACACCCGATCTGATTACTCAATACTATTGGGAGCGGTATTTTTACTATCCAACCGATCGATTCACGAGTTGGGAACGGTTGGAAGTATTGGGCTATGTGTCGGCATATTGGAAAGAATACGATATTTGGGTGCAAGTCGAAACCTATGAAAAAGGCAAACGCCAATATACAATTTCTGCCAAAGATTTAGCACCCTTAATTAGTAAAGCCACCTACGACCTAGCCGTGATTTTAAGTGGCTATAAAAGTCGCGTAGGTAAAATCAATAGCGATTACCCCATTCGATCGTTCCCAGCCGAAATTCAGAGCTTTACCGATCGCGTTCAGCAAGCGATCCTCGAAGAAAGACAGGTAGCTGTTTTGGTAAATGGCGAACCAGGTACGGGTAAAACTGTCTGGACTCAAGCTCTTGCTAAAGAGGTCTTGATGCCATTGGGTTATGTAATTTTTATTCTCGATCACGATGCGGTCGAAAATTTCGTACCGCCGAGCTATTTAGAGCGCATCTGCCTAATTATTAATGAAGCTGATAATTTAGCCAAAAATCGCGCGTTAGAATCGGCTCAAGATAATAGTAAAACCGAACACATTCTCGGTCTGCTAGACGGGACACTTTATCAAAGCGTTATCGATGAATCGGGAATTCATCTTCAACAAAAATTAGTGGTATTAATGACCTGCAATACTACCGATCGCATGGATCCGGCTCTACTCCGCAAAGGACGAATCGATTTCACCTATGAATTCGTCCATAAATTCGTCTAAATATCTGGTGAAGATGTTGGGTTTTGCTCCTTACTCCCATCTCCCATCTCCCATCTCTAAATTGAATAATCGATCGGGAAAGATTTGGCTGCTTTAGGCTTGACAAATACCTGCTGTTGGGGTTCTAATTGCAGTTCGGCAAAGCGTTCTTTAGTCAGATGTGCGACGATCGTTTGACCGTCGGCTAAGGCTAATTCGGCTTGAATTTCCGAGCCGAGATGCACGACTCGATCGACATTGGCGGCGACAGTGGTGGTATTTGCGGTGGTTTCGATCGCGATATCTTGAGGGCGCAGAAACATTTTGGGTGCGGTGGTGGCAAAACCATTTTGGTGGAAGATATTTAAGCTGCTGGGTAAGATATTGACTGGGCCGAGAAAACTCATCACAAATGCATTTGCCGGATGGTCGTAAATCTCGGCAGGCGTGCCGATTTGTTCGATTTTTCCTTGATTCATAATGACGATTTTATCGGCGACTGCCATTGCATCCGATCGATCGTGGGTGACAAATACTGTCGTAACGCGCGTGCGATCGTGAAGTTGGCGCAACCACGCGCGTAAATCTTTTCGCACCTTGGCATCGAGCGCGCCGAAGGGTTCGTCGAGTAAGAGTACTTGCGGATCGATAGCTAAGGCTCTGGCTAGAGCTACCCGCTGGCGTTGTCCCCCAGAAATTTGCGCGGGATAACGATCGCCTAAACCGTTAAGCTGAATTAAATCGAGCAGTTCGGCGACTTTAGTGGCAATTTTGGCAGCAGAGATCGCTCGAATCTCCATGCCGAAAGCGATATTTTGCCGGATGGTGAGATGTTTGAATAAGGCGTAATGCTGGAAGACAAAGCCGATATTTCGCTTGGCAACGCTCTGGTGGGTGGCATCTTGCCCCCCCAACCACAATCGCCCGCGATCGGGTGTTTCTAGCCCTGCAATCAGTCTGAGCAGGGTCGATTTACCACAACCTGAGGGGCCGAGTAATGCAATTAGGGCACCAGGGGCGATTTCTAAATTCACCCGATCGACAGCTTGGAAGCTCCCAAAGGATTTGGAAATGTTTTCTAAGGCAATACCCACAATTTTTCTCGACCTACAGGTAATTGTTGGCATCGATTTAACGTATCTTAGCACCGCTCGATTACTTCCGGTACGCTCTGCGAATGGTTGTCGATCGGGAATTTTTGCTATACTAGTAAAGCAACACTAATTCTTATGTACTAATAATTATGTCAGATCTCGATCGCGGCATCATGAAATTTAAAGGAGCCGATACTCCAGTAGCGATCGCGATCTCTTCGACGATCGTCTTAGGTGGCATCGTTTTCTTAGTCATCTGGGCACTGCAACACGCTTACGCTGTCTAATTCTAAATCTACTTGTGCGACTCTAGAACTCGATCTAGCTACAGCGTAGATCTTTACCCCACCCCAGCCCTCCCCTTATAAAGCGGCTCGCTCTGCGGAGGTTTCCTCCGCATAGAAGCGAGACAAGACAGGGGAGGGAGCCGGATAAGCCCCCCCTGCAAGGTTGCGCTTACACTGTTAACTGGGCGGGAGACCCGTCCAGTGGGGAACCCGAACAGTGCGCGCATCCGCGCATATTCGGGGGGGTTAGGGGGGTAACACCATCTCAGCCTAAGTCTAGCCCACACGATCTGTGGGGTACCCGCAGATTTTTAGCTATTACTAATTTCTCACTACAGGTGCGCGATGTAAGTCACGTACTAAAGTTTGCTGTCAAATGCCAATCCATCTATTACCTATCGATGTAATTCACACGATCGCAGCAGGAGAAGTAATTGACTCGCTGGGGGCGGTAGTACGGGAATTATGTGAAAATGCGATCGATGCTGATGCGTCGAGAATTACGGTATCGCTGTTTCCCGATCGGTGGCGGATTCGGGTAGCTGATAATGGCATCGGGATTGGGCTTGCGGATTTACAACAGGCGGCGACGGCGCACAGTACGAGCAAAATTGACGATCGTGAGGATTTATTTCAGATTACGAGTTTGGGCTTTCGCGGCGAGGCGTTACACAGTCTGGCGCAACTTGCTAATCTCGAAATCTACAGTCGTCCCCGCGATAGTTGCGATGGTTGGCATTTAGTTTACAACCATCAGGGCGAAGTAATCCAACAGCGGGAAGTGGCGATCGCACCCGGTACGGCGATCGATGTGGTAGATTTATTTGGTGAATGGGCGGCTCGGCGCGAAGGTTTGCCAAATCTTAATTGTCAATTGCGCCAAGTGCAGAACATTATCTATCATCTGGCTCTGTGTCATCCCCACATCGGTTGGACGATTCAGCAACAACATCGTCCGTGGTTTCAGATTATTGGTAGTAAAACGCCCCAGCAAATTATTCCTCAATTACTGCCAAAAATTCGGGTTGACGATCTTCAGCATGTCGAAATTGAGATGCGATCGGATGTACTTAAACTGGCTCTAGAAGAACTGTATGCTGGTAAATACGATGGTGTAATGAAACCACCAGACGGAGATGCACACATTCAGTTGACCTTAGGATTGCCCGATCGATGTCATCGCCATCGGCTAGACTGGGTAAAAGTCGCTGTCAACGGGCGGATCGTCCGATCGCCAGAATTAGAACAAACGATCGTCAGCCGTATGGCGCGTACTTTACCCCGCGATCGTTATCCCGTCTGTTTTCTTCACCTACAAATCCCCCCCCACTACATCGACTGGAATCGGCATCCCGCCAAAGTCGAAATCTATCTCCAACACGTCGAATATTGGCAATCGCAGGTAGCTGTAGCGATCGATCGAGCGTTGAATTTACAAGCCGATGAGTTAGAGCAAAGCACTCACACCAGCCGGATCGGTAAATTACTCGCAGTCGCCGAACAGCAAGGAGCTTACCATATTCCGCAGCGATCGATTATTAACGACGGCGACGGTTTGGGCTTACTCGAACTCCGCGCTGTCGGACAAGTTCTCAATACCTATATTGTCGCCGAACATGCCGATGGATTGTGGTTAGTCGAACAACACATCGCTCACGAGCGGGTGTTATACGAGCAAATAAGTAGTGCTTGGCAACTTTTACCTCTAGAACCGCCGATCGTTCTCTCCCACCTGTCAGAGCGGCAAATAGAGCAGTTACAGCAGATTTCGATTGCGATCGATCCGTTTGGGGAAGGTTTATGGGCGATTCGCACTGCTCCCGCACCCCTATTAATGCGCGAAGATATTGCAGCGGCAATTACCGAACTCAGCTTGGGCGGAGACTTGCAGGCGGCGCAAGTAGCTGTAGCCTGTCGCTGCGCGATTCGGAATGGTACGCCCTTGAGTTTACCAGAAATGCAGAGTTTACTCGATCGCTGGCAACGTACTCGCAATCCCCGCACCTGTCCGCATGGTAGACCGATTTACCTCTCATTTAAAGAAAGCAGTCTCGCACGATCGTTCCGTCGTCATTGGGTGATTGGCAAAAGTCACGGTATTTAGAATGAGTAAGAAGTAAGGAGTAAGGAGTAAGAAGTGTGGGAGTAAGGATCTGTAGGTTGGGTTGAGAGAAGCGAAACCCAACACAACCTGAACCGACAAATAGCTGGGATGTTATTTCCACGCAAGTCCCTAAGTACTATCCACTCAAACACCAGTAACTATCCTTTGATGCAAGACGCAAGATTACGCTTCGCTCTCGACTACTCAATCCTCATAAATTCGATCGATCTCTACGGTAAAATTCACACTCTGGAGTTCGATCGTAGCTCCAGATTCATACCCACTAACATCCCAGCTACCCAGAGCGTTCCGCTGATATACATCCAACCCAATCTTATCGGTACTAACTAAGACATATTGTTCTAAAGTAGCCACTTGACGATATAGTGAAAACTTTTCACCTCGTTCGTACACCTCAGATGTCGGCGATACTACTTCGACAATCAGGCAAGGATGGGTAATAAAATTATTAGCACTACGATCTCGAACATTGCTACTAACGCTCAGATCTGGATAACAGAACGCATTAGACTCTAATATTTGCACCTTAACCTGAGAATTAAATACCCGACACACGGTACATTGCAAACGTGCTTGCAGGAGATCGTAAAAGTTCGCGGCAATTCGATCGTGAAGCGTCCGTGCGGAATCTTGCCGATCGCTATTCATCGCCAAGATCCGACCATCCAAGAACTCGTAACGCAACTCTTGTTGTGCCTCCCACTCCAGATATTCTCCTGGGGTGAGCTGCGGAAAATGTTCGTTTGCAGAGATTGTCAAGATTGAATCTATCTGTCAAGGTCTTACACACAAGTATACCACAAATCGCATTTTGCAAGAGATAAGGAGTACAGGAGCAAAGACTGGCTGTGACTGTCTATCCATCTTTTGATAGAAGGTTTACCACAACCTAAATGCTAATCTGATCCTAAAGGTTTACCATTACAGTTTTGAAAACTTTAACCTTCGATCGCGATTTATTTAATGAATATTTACAGGAGATCTACAATGCAGAAAATATTTGATTCGATCGAGCAACTAGCTGCTAAAAGCTTATGGGCATTTGCACTCGCTAGTTTAATCTTAATGACAAATTTAATTTCACCCCAGCCCGGATTTGCGGCACCTCCAGTCAAACAGGAATCGCCACCAGTAATTCAACTATTTGAAAAAACAAATCCGGCAGCAACCAGAGCGGAAGTGTACGACGAAGTTGCTAAACTTAACAAAAATCCGAAAGCACTAATCGCGGCTGAAAATAAAGAAGAGCAAGCTGAAGAAAAAGCCTACGCACAGGAACAAGAAGCTGTCGAAAATGCTGCTGGCAAATAGAATGCCACCGAGATCGGTTATAGTTTCTCGCTCCACGCCAAGATTGCCCGATTGACGACTTCGGGATACTCATCGTGGGGACAGTGCCCAGCATTGGGGATTGAAACCACCTCGATGGGTTTCCCGGTGGCGGCGAGTTCTTGATAGACTTTGGCACCTTTTATCGGTGTCCACGGGTCATTTTCACCCCAGAGGACGAGCAATGGTTTGGTGAGCTGGGGCAATAACGACTCTGGTGTCGGCCCTGAGGGAGCGGTGAGAATTGAGGCGAAAACTTGCTGTGCGCCCGGATCGCAAGCAGGTTGATAGATGATATCGATTAGTTCGTCGGTGACGGCTTCCCGGCGCGGATAGACCTGATACAGGCTCTTGCGGATATTGGCTTTCTGACGGACTCGATCGAATAATAACTTACCAAATGCTGGTGATGCGACGATGTTCGTAAATATTGCCATCACGTTCCGCAACAAAAAGTTTAATTCATCGGGGCGATGATTCAAGCCCCCCGCACAATTAATTAACACGCCACCCGCACTAATTTCGGGATGATGCACCACTAACATCAAACTTAGCAGCGCGCCGATCGAATTACCCACAAATACCGTCGGTCGGTTAATATATTTGTGCCAGAAGTCTACAACTAATTCTTCCCATAGCTCCATACTGTAATCGATCGGGGCTTTATCTGAGCCGCCAAATCCTAACAAATCGATCGCATATACCTGATATCCACCCTCAGCCAGCACGGGAATATTCTTGCGCCAATGATCGATCGAAGCACCAAAACCATGAATTAATAATAATGGTTGACCTGCCCCGGCGATCGTATATTTAATCTGGTGTCCGCGCCAGTTCCAGGTGAGTTTCGCGGTACTACGGATCGAGATCGGCGATGGTATGGCGGTCATGAATGATGTGATGGTAACGCTATACCTTCGATCTTAGTCAAAAATTTTGCAGAAAGAAAGGTGTGGTTTCAATCTTGGTATAATTTCAATAGACAGCCTACAACTTGCTTATGACATATCATTGGAAATTAGCAACCGGACATCAACTTTCGATCGATAATGAAGGCGCGCAAACAGTCGTCTCAATCTCGTTCGATAACGGCGGACGGCAACAGCGCACCAGTAATAGTTTTACTACCGGAATCTGGCTCTCGCCACCAGAAATAACCTTCGATCCGACAGGTGCAATTGTGACAATTACCACCACGAGTGGCGAATCAATCGTCAAAATCGATGGTAATGATATCCAAATGCGTGGCGATGTTCGGAACGATAATCGCAGCTACAGTCAATCTGTGAGTACCAGTTCTAGCTCTACATCTAATGTCGAACCGATCGTCCCACCTGGGAATATAAATGTCAATCCCACCGAACCAGTCAGTCACCGCAAGTTTTGTACCGAATGCGGTACATCTGTCAAGCCAACCGATAAATTCTGTGCGAGTTGCGGGCAGAAATTAGGCTAACGGCAGCAGATTTGGATGGTTGGATTGCGAGGATCGACCCAACCATCCAAATACTATTTAATCCCCAATTCTTAGCGAAGTCGGGGCTATTTTATTCGATCGGATAAGATTAAAAGAAACCGCGTAAATTTTGCTTGTAAGTACTGGCATTTAAACCATCGGTACGATTCTTATAAGCAGCGGGAATCATCTTTTGAAGATTGGCAACACGCTCGGTTACCGCCGGGTGAGAACTGAGAAATTCTGGAGCCGAATTACCCCCAATCAACTTCTTCATAAATTCAGGCATCGCCGTCGGTGCGTACCCAGTTTGGATCATATTCGTCAAACCGCGTCGATCGGCATCATATTCATCTTGACGACTATTGGGCAGCGTCAGAGCCAATTGTACCCCCATCTGGACGATCGTATCTCGATCGAGTCCAGCCAAAGAAGTCAGACCTTGAGTAATGGCGGCTTGTTTGATATGTTGGAGTGAATGACGACCTGTAATGTGTCCGATCTCGTGCCCGATTACGCCAGCTAACTGGGCTTCATTATCGGCAGCTTTAACCAAACCAGTATTGACGTACACAAATCCTCCCATCGTCGCAAATGCGTTGATGCTGTTATCTTCGACGACTTGGAAAGTGTATTTAATATTCGGTCTAGCACTAGTTCTGGCTAGGCGTTGACCGATTTGGTTGACATAATTATTGACGACTGGGTTCTGCGAAAGTCTCACCTTCTCGCTGAGAATAGCGCGATTTGTCTCTGCACCGAGACTAGCTTCCTGAGCATCAGAAACATTAGACAACTGCACGATTTGGGCACCCTGAATCAAGATTTGCATCCAGTCAGCCGCTCGTCCGACTTGTGGCTGTCCGATGGTAATAATCGCGACTGTCAGCGCACCGATACATGCATAAAACCACCGTCGTTGCAACCACTGACGGAGTAAAGTTATTCTAGCGAACATAAATATTTGACCAAATTTAGTGATGTGTTTCGGAGCGACGATCGTTAACTTCAATAAGTCTAACGACTAGCATTAATGCTGACACGATTTTGCTAATTTTTGTTGCACTAGATCGGGAAGATTTCCGACAGATTGAGTTGATGAATTGGCACAAAAGAGTCAGTTACAGGTATGGTAGAGGCACCGACGAGCGTTGAAATTTGCGTCAACATCGCAAATTTCCCCCATAGTAATCTCACAATGCCATTTCTGTCGATCGAGCCACTAGTGTAAGATGTCAGTAAACAGACTAGGACTTACTTAAATTTACCAGCCACCAGATCGAGTTCCCTAAAACCTAAAACCTAAAACCTACCCCCTATACCCAATCCCCTATCCCCAAATTATGTCCCCACTGTGGAAATATGTATCCCCAGGGATTCCCGACGAATTATTCGAGCGATTGCCAGGAATTCCCATGAGTCAGCGCGAGATTAGATTGTTGCTAATTTCTGCCTTGAGATTGGAAGCAAATTCGGTCGTGTGGGATATTGGTGCCGGGACGGGGACAATTCCGGTAGAAATTGGGTTACTATGCCCACAAGGACAAATTGTCGCGATCGAGCGTGATGAAGAAGTAGCCAATCTGATTCAACTCAACTGCGATCGATTTGGAGTGAAAAATGTCCAAATCGTTATTGGCAGTGCGCCGCAATGTCTCAAACAAATTACCACACCACCCCAACGCGCCTGCATTGAAGGTGGTAGAGGCATCAAACCGATCTTGCAACAAGTTTGGGCACACTTACCTATTACAGGCAGAATCGTCGTCACCGCCGCCAGCCTCGAAGCTCTCTATGAAATATCGGAAAGTTTTACCCAACTCCACGCCCGCAATGTCGAAGTCGTTCAAGCCGCCGTCAATCGGCTCGAAACCAGAGGCAATACTCGCCGACTAGCCGCCGTCGATCCTCTGTTTATTCTCAGCGCAGAAAAGTTAGCTTAGATATTGACTTTCGCACACTCACACTTTATTTACCCATTTATCTACCCAGAAATGCCATTACCTCGCGTCATTAGT